>JAKVBZ010000341.1 GCA_022448645.1 Pirellulaceae bacterium | reverse complement strand
CGATTGCGCATCTTCAGCACTGCCATCAACTGCTGGGCTTCGGGCTCCAGGAAACCGCGTTGCTCTAATTGCTCCAGCAACTCCTGGCACTCTTTCTCTTTGCCCTGAGCCAAAACAACTCTGCCCAAGCCAATCGTCAATTGAGCATCGTTAGGCTTTTCCGATATCAAAGACCGATAACGTACTTCGGCTGCTGCGGGATCTGCTTCTTCAAGAGCTTGAACTTCGACAATGGCATGATGTTGAAACAAACGTTCAAGCCATCCACGTATCTGATCCTCCGGAAGAACGCCATGAAAGACATCGACGATCTCGCCGCCACTAACTGCAAAGACTGCAGGAATCGAACTGACCTGAAACTCACTGGCAGCCTCGGCAACTTGCTCCGTATCGGCTTTTACGAGAACAAACTTGCCTGCGCCTTCCGTCGCCAACTTTTCCAATACCGGGGCCAGCATCTTGCATGGCGCGCACCACGCAGCCCAAAAATCAACAACCACTAACGTCTTCTTAGAACGTTCAAATACATCCTCTTGAAAAGATACCTGCGTCGTGTCGACAATCCACTCTGACCGTTCGTTATCCACATCGTTCATAATTCTCAGTCTCAGCGGCATGGAGTTTTGATTATTCCTGGTGCTGTGAAGAACAGTTCTCCGCGATCATTGGCCGACAACAACCTCGGTTTGCAGGAAAAAAACGCCGAGGGCATCACTTTCCACGCAGTACTGCGCAATCCGCTACGACGCACCAATTTGACCGTATGCTTATCACGTCGCGTCACAGAATTCAACGACCACAACTGAACTCCTCGCTGCAACTCTCGGGCTGCCAGACTCAACCCCAGCGCAAGACAAAGCGTACCCCGCAGAAAATCGCACCAAATCCACAGCTTCCCTCGCCCAAACGCACTTCTTCACAGGCAATACTGCAGACCTACTACAGCAAGTTGCTAATTCTGGGATGGACTGAAGGATTGCGCCGGCTATGCTTTCATTGACAGAAAATGCAACCGACACAACTGCTGTGCGCACGTAGTTTTTACGGACTCTAGTGGCCGCAACTCCCGCGACAGGAACTGAAGATGTCAAACAGAACAAGATGTACCTCGTCCACGATGAACCTGTTTCTGTTCCTCGTTGGATTGACTTGCGCGTGGCTCTGGCTCACCACAAATGCGCCAGCAGCCAAAGCGGACAACCCTCAACCAAATGTCATTGTGATCTTCATTGACGACATGGGCTACGCGGACATAGGACCGTTCGGCGCCGACGGCTATAGCACTCCGCACCTGAATCGGATGGCCCGCGAGGGGATGCGTTTCACCGATTTCGTCGTCTCTTCCGCAGTCTGCTCAGCATCACGAGCAGCGCTGATGACTGGCTGCTACCATCGCCGAGTAGGAATCAGTGGAGCGTTGGGACCTTCCGCGAAGCACGGAATCAACGCCAGCGAAGTAACCCTGGCCGAAATATGCAAGCAACGCGGCTATGCAACGGCGTGTTTTGGAAAATGGCACTTGGGTCACCACCCTAAATTCCTGCCATTGTCCCATGGATTCGACGAGTACTTCGGTCTTCCGTATTCCAACGACATGTGGCCATTACACCCTACGATGGGCGACCGTTTTCCAAGATTGCCACTCCTGGAAGGAAATCGCGTAATCAACACCAACGTCCTGGGAACGGATCAGGAACAACTGACCACACAATACACTGACCGAGCTGTCAATTTCATCACACGACATCGTAACGAACCGTTCTTCCTTTATCTTCCACACAGCATGGTACATGTTCCGCTTTATGTGTCAGATAAATTCAAGGGCAAAAGCGAAAACGGGCTGTTCGGCGATGTTGTCATGGAAATTGACTGGTCTGTCGGCCAAATTCTGACCACCTTAAGACGTCTGAAATTAACTAAAAAAACTCTTGTCATTTTCACGTCTGACAATGGACCCTGGCTCAGCTATGGAAATCACGCCGGTTCGGCCGCACCTTTGCGCGAAGGCAAGGGAACTGAATTTGAGGGCGGCATTCGAGAACCAACACTCATGTGGTGGCCCGGCAAAATTCCAGCAGGTACAACTTGCGAAGAGCTAGGATCAACCATCGATGTTTTGCCTACGGT
>JAKVBZ010000340.1 GCA_022448645.1 Pirellulaceae bacterium | reverse complement strand
CAGGCCATCTCCGATGGGGACAACATCTACGCCATGATCTTGGGTTCAGCGGTTAACAACGATGGTGCTGACAAAGTCGGTTTGTTAGCTCCAAGTGTTTCGGGCCAGGCAGCCGTGATTCGTGCAGCCGTCGAAAGATCGGGTATTTCACCTGACGCAATTTCTTACGTCGAAGCTCACGGTACAGCAACCGAACTTGGCGACCCCGTCGAATTCGCAGCACTCGATCAAGCACTAGGGAAATCGCTAAAGGAGGCGGGAAAGCAGTGTGCCATTGGTTCTGTGAAGTCCACCGTGGGACACTTAGACGCAGCGGCCGGTATTACTGGCCTGATTAAAACCGCACTTTCGCTTAAGCATCGTCGGTTACTCCCCAGTCTGAATTACACGACTCCCAATCCGCAAATGGAGCTCGACACCAAGCCGTTCTTTGTAAATTCACAATTGACCAACTGGGGTGGCGAATACCCAAGACGGGCCGGTGTGAGTTCATTTGGGATGGGAGGCACGAACGCGCATGTCATCATGGAAGAGCCGCCAATTCCAGTGTCGCCAGCCGCGCGATCTATGACCGAAGAATGGAAATTGCTCCCATTGTCGGCTAAGTCAAAAGCGGCTTTAGCGGTTCAAAAACAGCAATTGATAGATGGTTGGAGTACTGGTTTTTGTCTGCAAACCAAACAACCAAAACAAGGGGAAGCAATTCCTGATCTTGCTTGCGTGGCGGACGTCGCATACACACTTCAGGTTGGCCGCCAGGCAATGCCATACCGAGACGCCATCGTCTGCCGCTCCGAAGCAGAGGCCATCGCGTCACTGAATGACGAAACCGATTCGACATACGTCGATGAACAACCATCGGTAATCTTCACGTTCTCTGGTCAAGGTAGCCAATATGCCGGCATGGCCAGTAACTTCTGTAACAAAAACGCACGCTTCCGCGAGACCATCAGCCAATGCTGGAAGATGGGCGCTGGAAGGGAATCCGCACCTGATGTTGACAACCTAACGGCGATACTTCAGCAAGATCTCACTGCCACTGCGAACGCACAACCAGTGCTATTTGCAGTTGAATACGCGCTTGCCGACCTCTTGATGAGTTGGGGCGTCGATCCTATCGCTCTGATTGGCCATAGTCTTGGTGAGTATGTCGCAGCTTGTCTCGCCGGAGTTTTTTCGCTCGAAGACGCAATCCAACTGGTCCAATACCGTGGCGAGGTCATGCAACGCTGTCCAGTTGGGTCTATGCTCGCCGTAATGTGCGATGAATCAATTCTCCGTTCCGTCCTGCCAAACGCTTTGGACATAGCCGTAAAAAACAGTAGCAATCAAATTGTCGTTTCTGGTCCAACACCGGCGATTGATTCCTTCGAACAGACCTTAAAAGTACATCAGATCGCCTCTCAGAAATTACAGACTTCCCACGCTTTTCATTCTCGGATGATGGACGCGGCACTGGACCCATTCCGAACCTATTTTTCAAAAATTCAGCTGCATCCACCGACACGAGGTGTCATCTCCAACCGCACGGGAACGTGGCTCACTGCAGAACAAGCAACCGACCCTGAATACTGGGTAAATCACTTGCGACACACCGTCCAATTTGCTGACGGGCTGGATACTTTAGCGGGACTCGCTAATCCGATCTTCTTGGAAATCGGACCGGGTCGTACACTTTGTCGCTTTGTCGCATCCCAACTGGGATCTGACGCAAAGTCGATTCAGAGCCTGACGGGCCCATTTGATCAAAAACCAGACTCGCATCTCATGGTGTGTGCCGTCGCAGAGCTCTGGAAGCGGGGAGTGAAATTGAATTGGATGGAGTACAACCGTTCCTGGACGGACTTACCGTCGTCAACAAGTGATAATACTCCAGCATCACAACCTCTACGACGACGCATTCCATTGCCAACCTATCCATTCGAACGTAAATCGTACTACGTACCACTAAATAAGGAATCCACTTCGCCGTCGCTTCGGTCTGACCGTGTTCAAAGCGAATCTGATGCGTATGAGCCAAGTCCCACAAGATCAGCGTCTCGAGATTGGTTCTATGTGCCAACATGGCGAAGCAGTCCCGTGCAGGCAGTTACTGATGCCGTGCGCACGATTGTGTTTGGCCATTCGTCCCATTTTG
>JAKVBZ010000034.1 GCA_022448645.1 Pirellulaceae bacterium | reverse complement strand
ACTTTCGGGATCGACCCGTACGCTCCCCATGGTGTAATGGCAGGTGGGGCCGACCTCTATCGGGTTAGTGGTGATATCGACATCCGCCAGCTCTTTGGATTGATGGTACATGCTGGGGATTTTCTTTTTGATGTTTTCTGGCGATCGTCGTGAAGCGATATTCAGAAAGACGTCACCGTGTGGCGAACGACGTCCTTCGTGGACCTCCTTGCGGATGGCCTGGGCCACTACGTCGCGAGTTAGCAATTCCGGAGTCTTACCGAAGACGATAGCGTTGACCCAGCGATTTGCTTCATCTTCGGTGTCAGAAAATTCTGCTTTGAACATGTCCGGAACATTGTCGAACATGAACCGTTTTCCTTCGCTGTTTAGCAGCATATCACCCTCGCCTTCGGTGGTCAGCGTACCTTTTACACTGGGAGGCCAGACCATGTCGGTGGGATGAAACTGTACGAATTCCATGTCGTTGAGATCTGCACCAGCCCACATCGCCAGGACCTGACCGTCAGCGATGTGTCCTATGAAATAGAAGGAATTTGTACAGTCAATTACGCTGATAGCATCTCGTCTGAGCCGGCAATTCTGAGGAGTTGTCAGAGGGCCGTTTGTAAAGAATCCCTGGTCCTCCTTGATCACGTCCAGTGTTTTATGGAAACGGTCTTGTTCCCAGGAGCCAATCGCAAGGATCCGTCGACGTTTCTCATGGCATACTGTTATTGAAAGGATTTTTGGCTCGCGTTATCCTTCCCGCGTTCTTATGCTGCGTAATTGCCATCAGTTGAAGTGTGCGATTGTAACCGATGAATAAGGGGATAGTGATTCCCGCTGGTAAGGTTCCGGTTTCACCCCACCTGCCTATGAGCAGGTTGCGGTCCTTAAGAGACTCACGCTGATAACGCCAGGGGTGTGGTTTCGCATGAAAAGCATCGTAATTCTTCGTGATCGACCATCCAAGCCAATGCAGTATGCCATTGATCATTATGCTTTGCGCTGGAAGTCTGCCGGGTATCGGGTCATCGACCACATTGGTTTGTCGGGCCTTCCCGTTGCTGATCTTGTTATTGTCCATATTAATTCTACGGTGATACCTCAAGAGTATGTTGATCTTATCAATAAGTGTCCCAGGGTAATCAATGGCAACGTATTGGATGTTTCACGTAGACGATTCAGTCAGTTGTTGGTCTCGAAAACAGATGATTATACGGGTCCTGTCATTGTCAAAACGAATGCAAATTATGGAGGATGGCCAGAGTATGTTAGAGACAATAGAGAGGATCAGAAATCAAAGTTAAGGCACTTTACGTCAAATGCAGTTCCGGATAACCGATCTCGCATTAGGCAGTGGTCCTCCATCATAAAGTCAATAGCAGGAATTCGCTGGCGCGACATCGCAAACAAAATATGGCCATGGAAAACAGAGTACAGCTGGGATGCAATCGACGCTCTGGATCCAATGAGGTATCCCATTTTTGATGACATTAAAAGTGTTCCCTCTGGCATTTGGGAAAATGACAATTTGGTCGTTGAACGCTTTGTCAGAAATCACGAAGGTGGATTGTTTTATACACATTACTTTGTGTTTTTTGGCGACAAGGAAATATCAGGACGTATAGGTTCACCGAACCCAATTGTTAAATTTGGAAACTGTGTGTCAGACGAAGAAGTGCCGGTTCCCGATGAAGTCAGACAGTGGCGAAATGACGTGAAAATTGACTTTGGCCGTTTTGATTATGTCCACGCTGGAGGGAAGTACTTTCTAATCGATGTAAATAAAACTGAGGGTGGTAGTGATGAAAACTATGGGTATTCGGAAGAAATGGACTTTTTAGCATCTGGGTTGGAGTTTTATTTGGACAGGGAATCAAAAGCCTCGGGAGTTGGCTCGACGGAGGCATGCGCCACCCCCACAACAATCATTGGATCCCCGTAAGTCAAGCAAAACGACTCGCAATATCTCACTTGCGACCGATAGGGGTCAGCGACTATGTCAGGATGACCAGCCTATTGATGAAGTGCTTCTTCTTACTTCTGGTCCTGGCGGCCAATAAACCTAATTATTTATTCCGGCAATTTTTTCAGTCGACTCTTTGCACGATTTCGTTTGCGGCCAAGATCATGGTCTGGTGGGTTCCAGCCGTGTGACGGCTTACCAACGAGAACTGCGTGGTCCCGGATGGTGATATTCTTGCGGCATGTAGGCCAGTCGTATTGGCATGCTATCTCAAAGATGAGATTAGTAGTGCAGGTCGAGCCATCGTTTGTAACTTCTTCGCCTGATCGTGGAATGCAACATCGCTGCAAACTTCTGGAATGCTACGAACAAGTCGTCACCACAGTTTCGATTCTGTGGGCAAAACCTGGCTGGCGTGGTGCATCGCGGGAGACCAATGTCTGGTGTTAATGGCGCGTTTTTCCCGAAGGTCGTTGAGAGTCGTGGCATCAGGTCCAGACGGATCCCGGGACCTGGACGCCACAAAGAACACGTACTCTCCGCAATGGTAACTCGGCATTGTCAGTCTGAAACCGGTTGCACGACCCAGGTGCATCTCGATTCGATTTCGCGTCTGTCCGAGAAATTCAACATCTAGCATCGAGCCAGTCTGGACCGAGCAGATACCGTCGTGCCGAAGCGCACGGGAAACCGCTGCGTAAAAATCTTCTTCAAAGAGGGCCTGAGATGGGCCGATGGCGTCGTTACAGTCAATGATAGCGACATCGAAAGTGTTCTCGTATCGCAGGAGTGCTTTGCTTGCATCTTCGAAAAGCAGTGTCACTCGCGGGTCTGTAAATGCGCCGGCACTCAGGCTCGGCAGGTTTTCAGCAGCGGCGCGTACAAACTGCTCATCAATGTCGATCATCACTACCTGTTCAGGGTTGTGTCGCAAAACCTCGCGCAGGGTGCCACCATCACCTCCTCCTACGATGACTACTCGACGGGGCTTAGGGTGTGCAAACATCGGAGGGTGTACGAGCATCTCGTGATAAATATGCTCGTCAAAAGTCGAAAGCTGCACAATTCCATCCAAGACGAGCACGCGTCCATACACTGGAGTGTCGAAGATCAGGCATTCCTGAAACCGTGTGCGTTCTTTGAACACAACCTCAGAAATACGAAAACCGTGGTTAATGTTACCTTGTCTTCGTCCAGGAACGGCGTCCTCGAAGAACCAATTGTTATCGTCCTCTAACCCCGAGCGATGCGGGGCCTGATCGGAAACCGTGATCGAACGTGGGGAGTCGATCCTGCCTCGCGCCAGCATCGCACATTCGGCGCGACCGGCGGAAAGTGCCTCGATTAACACTTGGTGGGCCTGCATTGGATCGCATTCGCCACAAGTATGAAGGTCGACGCCGGCGTAATTGATTTCAGGCCACGTATGGATTGAGATGTGAGACTCTGAAAGGACAGCGACCGCCGTGACGCCTTGGTGGTCGAAACTGTGTGAGTGCGTTGAAATTACTGTGGCCCCGGCTGCGTTTGCAGCTCTGTTGAGAAGCTGAATCAGCTTGGCCTCGTCATTGAGTAAGCCGGCATCGCAGTCCCAATAATCAACCACCAGGTGCCGACCGTGTGGTTGCATGTTAACACACTCCGGAACAGACTCGCGTGCAGGTTTCGATTGTACATGTGGCGAAGCAAGGGGCAGTGCCCCCTCCTGTTGTTCCTGGCTTTTTGCGTTGAGGCTGTGAATCTCGCCACGCCACGACTCAGTGCCACAGCGGTTGTGGCTGGTTTTTGGAGCTATGACAGTCGCTCGATCGACCTTTTTAGCATTGAGTGACTTTGTCATTCTGATGTTCTTTAATGCCTTTTGCTACGAGAACGACGGGGTAGATTTGTTCGAAAAGTAACGCGTTGGTACGAACGTAATCCCTTTCTATTCTCACCAAGCCTGCAACTGGACAATGCGGCAATTCAGAGGGATGTTTGCCTCTTGAACGGATCGTTTAGAGTACCAATGGAAGTCTAATGATTTTTTCAGGGGAACACTTCGTTTCTCGGGCACACCATACACCGAATGCATGATTTAGTGAAGTGCGATCGTGTCAGGTGAGTGATCCGGGAAGGAAAGATAGAATATGGTTCTCAGGTCCTTTCCCCTGACTTTCAGCGGTATCTGACATTCGTCGTTTTGCGAGGTATTCCGGATCTTCCTTGCTACACAGACACCGGTTGCGGGATTTCTAATTGTCTAGCTCAAAGAGTTTGGCACGGGTAATCGTACAAATAGGTTCTGAGGGCGTTGTTTTGCGTTCTGTAGACTCGATGAGGACTGTGAAACTGACGAAACCAGGCGTCACGGAGGGAGGTATTTTCCGCTATGGTCCTGCTACTATTCTTTGGAACTCTACCCCGAAAGCCGGCGAATACCTGTTGATGACAGTGCTCGTTTTAACCGCGGGTATCGGGTGGCCTTGTGATCCTCTTGAATGGGAGGAGTGGAAATTGACGCTTCAAAAAGGCGGCGAGCAGATTTCAGGGCCGATTTTTGTGGGGGGGAATTTGTTTGTTTTCGAGTTTCTATTATTCTTGAGTGGTTCAGCCGATTTCAACTGGAACCCAGCCATGATCAGAACAGCTAGTCGCCGCTTTGCCGTTGCCATGCTTTTGGTCTGCGTCGCTACGGTTTATGGACAAGATCCGCTCTCGGACCGGATCGATCAGTTGATTGAAGCGAAGGTCCATGGAAACGTGGCAGGTCAGGCGAGTGACGCTGAATTTTTACGTCGCATTTATCTGGATCTCAACGGGATCGTTCCTACTGCTGCCCAGGTGCGTAATTTCTTGGTCGACGAGAATCCGCAAAAACGGTCCGAGTTGATCGATCATTTGCTTAACCACGACGCCTATGCGCGACGGCTTCGAGAGGCGTTTACGGTAATGTTGTTGGAACGCCGCACCGGTTCCACAGTGCCGATCGCACAGTGGAATTCATTTCTTGAATCTTCGTTTGCCAATAACAAGCCATGGGATCAAATCGTGCGTGAGATCATTCAGGCGGATGCCAGTAACGATCAGACCCAGGGGACGCTCAAGTTTTTTACGGTGACCGGTCGTACTGGCCACGACCGGATGACGCAGGATGTGGCGAGATTCTTCCTGGGCATGAATATTCACTGTGCGAAGTGCCACAATCATCCTACCGTCGATGAATTCAAGCAGGCGGATTACTTTGGCCTGCTAGCCTTTCTCAACCAGAGCGAGATGGCCCTGCACACGGGCAAGAACCAGACCTTCCTGGTGGAAGGCGTGGCTACGGGAAAGCTTGAATTTCAGAGCGTGTTTTCACCGGACCAGAAAGACCAGATTGGTCCCCGTTTGCCGGGCGGTCAGGAGGTCGCGGTTCCCGTCTTTGAAAAGGGCCAGGAATTGGCTCAGCCTGCCGCCGGCGGGTTACCGGGCGTTCCCAAGTTTCAACCAAGACAGATCTTGGCTAAGGAATTGACCTTAGCCAGTAACCGTCGTTTTGTGGAGAATAGTGTCAACCGTTTCTGGTATCTGATGATGGGGCGGGGACTGGTCCACCCGTTGGAGATGATGCATGCTGAGAATCCCGCTTCGCACCCTGAGTTATTGAAGCTGTTGGCTGATGAGTTCGTGGCGCACCAATTTGATGTGAAATGGTTACTGAGCGTGCTGGCACGGACCCGGGTTTACCAACGCACCAGTCTCTTGCCGGCTGGCGTGACAGTCCAAGAGGTAACGCCGGAGTCCTACCGAGTTGCTAATGCCAAAGGGATGACACCCGAGCAAACTGCCTGGAGTATCATGCGGGTGACTGGCGTTCTAGAGGAGATGGCCAAGCAGGATCTCCCGGAAGATTCGACATTTAATGTCAAGGACTATATTAACGGTCGCATTCCTGCTCCGGACAATTTCAGCGACACAATGCTTTTGTTTACGTCCATCTTTGGTAATCCGCCTGGTGAAGCCGAAGTTGAATTCCAACCCTCAATGGGACAGGCATTATTTCTGATGAATGAACAATTAATCCTTGACTGGCTCCAGCCGGAAAAAGGCCCTTTCATCGGAAGGCTTGAGCAGATGGAGGATTCCCAGCAGATTGCCGAGGAGTTATTCACTACCATCCTGGCCAGGAATCCTAGCGAACAGGAAACGAATGATTTTCTGCAGTGCCTGGAACAGAACACCACGCGTCGGACAGCGGCCATCAGTGATTATGCCTGGGCACTGATCACCTCGGCGGAGTTTAAACTGAACCACTAGGTGAAGCCTTTTCGTTATGCATCCATTTCAATGCCATAGTCCACAGCATGAGTTGTCGCGACGACAGGTGCTTGGCACGTTTGCCGGCTTGGGGGCCGGAAGCTTGTTGAGCCCACTGGTTGCCGATGAGCTCCAATCAAAACAAAAGCAGGTGTTGTTGATTTGGCTGGACGGAGGAATGAGCCAATTAGAAAGCTGGGATCCCAAACCGGGAACCGAGTTTGGTGGTCCATTTCGTTCCATTCCCACGACCTTGCCGGGTATCCATATCAGTGAACTGATGCCCCACACGGCCCAGCAGATGCAGCACCTGGCGGTTGTTCGCAGTATGTGCACCAAGGACGAAAATCACTCGACCGGTGTGCCAAGAATTTTGCGAGGTGATCCCAAAAACCGTGGTGTCACCTATCCATACATGGGTGCCGCCATGTCCCACCTGAAGGGGAAATCTGATAATGAGTTGCCGAACTACATCTGGGTGAAACCTGGGTCGGGAGGATTTATCTGGCAGCACGGTGGCTTTCTCGGTGCCAAATATGGTGCGCTGGCGCTTGGTGACGGTAAACCACCCGTGCATATCAATCGACCACCGGAAATGGACGATCACCGTGACCAAGTTCGTAACAACATTCGCAAGCGACTCAATACGACCTTTCTAAAAGGTCGCCGTAGTGCCAAAGTACAGGCCTATGATTACTCATTTCAGATGGCAGAAAAGCTGATTCGGCGCAAGGACCTGTTTGCTGATTTTGCGCCGAAAGACCTGGAACGTTATGGTTCTCATCCGCTCGGTCGCCATATCCTGCAATCAAAACGCTTGATCGAAGAGGGAGTCCTGTTCGTGCAGTGTCATTCGTATCACTGGGATACGCATGGTGACAATTTCAACATGCACCTCGATCTTGTACCACAGATCGATAAGCCGTTTGCGGCACTCATCGAAGACTGGCAGCAAAGTGGTCTACTCGACAACGTGCTTGTTCTCCTGATGTCTGAATTTGGTCGTACTCCCAAGATCAACCAACGGTTAGGGCGTGATCACTGGCCAGAAGCCTGGTCACTGGCGATGGCCGGTTGTGGTTTGAATCGAGGGCTGGTGCTGGGTAAGACGACTCCCAATGGCGCCTGGGTTGATGGTCAGGGATATGATATCGGCCATATTTTTCATACGGTCTTCAAGGCGATGGATATTGATTCGTCGACGACAGAATACCAGAACAATGGCCAGCCACTTCCCATCGCCCATGACGAATGTGGTCCCATCAAGGAGTTGTTGGCATGAAACACTTGATGGAACGTCAACTCGACGTTACCAAGGCCTGGTCTGAAAAAAAATTCCAATGGGAACGCCAGCTGACGGCGCTCCAGTTCAGCCCTTGTGGAAAATTTCTGGTTGCTGCTGGCATTGATGCGCAGTTGCAGCGTTGGGAGCTGGCATCCGATGAACGTGTGGCTATCAAGGGTCATGCTGGTTGGGTCGGTGACCTGGCCTTTCATCCGGATCAACAACGGCTCTACTCGGTCGATTACCACGGAGGGCTATTTTGCTGGGATTACACCGGAGCCCAACCGAGACAACTCTGGAGTAAGACGGATGCCCACCAGAGTTGGGCCAGGAAAGTGGCGGTTAGTCCGGATGGCAAGCTTGTGGCTACCGGTGGTAATGATCGCGTTGTCAAACTGTGGTCTGCCACAGGTCAAGCGACCCTGCAACTAGCAGGGCACGAAGGTTATATCTTTAGCCTGCTGTTCCATCCGGATAACAAGAGCCTCTTTTGCGGTGACCAGATGGGTAAGGTCAAGCAATGGGATATTGCCAGTGGCGAGGTGATCCAAGAGTTGGACCTGACCGTGTTACACACCCGCTTGGAGAATTTTTTGGCCGAGGTAGGTGGGGTACGAGCTATGGCATTCGACTCGAAACGTGACCTGTTGGCCTGCGGGGGCATGACCAATGCCAAAAGCAATGCGTTTTGTCCGGGAGATCCGTTGGTGGTCTTGATAGAAGTCAAAACAGGTAAGGAGAAAATTCAACTCAAGCCCACGATTGAGGCCGATGGTCCAGTCAATGGCTTGCAGTTTCTGCCCGATGGTACGCTGGCTGGAATTGGGGAAGGGGCTTCTGGCGCTTCCCTTTCATTTTGGAGTCTAGAAAATCCAGTTCCGATCCATGCGATCAAGATGCTCAGTGGCTATGAGGTCGTCTTGCATCCGGACGGCTGGCAATTGGCCGTCTCTCGTTTTCAAACGAATGGTCGTGGTGGCAATGGTAGGCACTCGACACCAGAGACCTACGTCAGTAACGATGGGGTGATCGAGCTTTACCAACTTTACGAAAAGCCGCCCGTGGAGCTAGAGAAATAAGCGGTCCCTAGCTTTCAGACGCCGTCAGAATTCTCCGGGCCACTGTGTCTTTACTGACAGGTCTTTGTCGACATCTCAGTATTGGGTTGCGGAGATTGGCCATTGGTCTCTTTTAAATCGACGAAGATTCCCACCTGGAAACGAACCGTATCTGAGCGATGTTCAGTGCCGACAAGATTGCGTGTACCTGTTCTTCGTACGCCCACACAAAATCATTGAAACAAACCGCCAGACGGAGCCAATGCTGCCGTTTGGAAAACGTGATTCGTTGCGCACGTTTTCGCGTACTTTTCTCGCTGCGGATATCAGTGGAACTCCAGGCTTGTCAAAAGAAGTGATCGCCGTTTTAGAAAAGAAAAAAAGATTCCGGTTTCATCCACCGGCCCTGACGGAAGACGCCAAGAAAGAGCATCAGCCCCGAGGAACGTCTCGAGGCTGATGCTGACGTAATCGATGTAGCGGGCTAAATCATCACGTCGAAGCGATCCTTCCGTACCCTGTCATGACGGTCACGGACGATGAAGTCTACCCAATTGTCCACGGCGAAGATATAGTCGTGACCACGGCCACCGTCCATAAAGTCGGTTCCGCTGCCGCCGTTCAGATAATCATTGCCGAGTTGGCCGAAGAGCACGTCCGTGCCACTGCCACCGTGAAGCGAATCGTTGCCGTCGCCACCGAACAATTGGTCATTGCCGGTTCCTCCATGGAGCCGGTCGCGACCTTCGCCACCATGGAGAACATCGTTGCCGCTGCTACCCATTATCGAGTCGTCCCCAGCTCCTCCGGATAAACGATCGTTGCCGAGTCCGCCGTCGATGCGATCATTCCCAGACCCTCCGCGGATGGTATCGTTACCCATCATGCCACGGAGCGAGTCGTTACCGCTACCACCGTCAATCTTGTCGTTACCACCGCGCGGCAGAATTTGGGGGCTGTTGGCATTCACGGCGGTGGGTTGCAGATGGTGGTCGCCATCGATCACGTCGTCCCCAGCTTCTCCGGAGAGCACGTCGTTGCCCACTCCGCCTTGGATATAATCGTTTCCGTAGCCGCCAGTGATGTGGTCTTCACCCCAACCGCCGTAGAGCTTGTCATGACCGCTGCCGCCATCGATCGTGTCGTTGCCGAACCCACCAACGATCCTGTCGTTACCAATCATGCCGTGTAGCGAATCATTTCCACTACCACCGTTGATTGTGTCGTTACCCGTCTCTGGCGGAAGAGGGAGTCTCTCCGCATCCGTGGTCAGGGGTGATATGTCGGCCGGTTCCAGGTCGAAGGGGTCACCCACGATCCTATCGTCTCCGGCTCCGCCGTTGAGCGTGTCGTCACCGGTGCCTCCCTGGATTGAGTCGTTCCCAAAACCACCTTCTATGTGGTCATTGCCGGACCCACCATCCAGGTGATCATTTCCACTACCGCCGTCGATGCGGTCATTTCCCGCACCTCCATGGATCCGGTCGTTTCCAACCGTACCCTGCAACGAGTCGTTGCCACTACCACCTTCGATGGTGTCGTTGCCACTGGGGATCAGCTGGGGACCCGTAGGAGAAACAGGAACCACAATGACCGGGTCTCCGACAATTCGATCATCGCCTGAGTCACCCGCCAAAAAGTCGTCTCCCCATCCACCTTGAATCGAGTCATCACCGGCTCCGCCGTGAACCTTGTCATTACCGAAACCTGCATCGATCCGATCACTACCCGATCCGCCATCGATCCGGTCATTGCCGGTGCCGCCCAAAATGACGTCTTTTCCAAACATACCCAGGAGCTGATCGTTTCCGGCACCTCCTTCGATGTGATCATTTCCGGTTTTTAGTGGTGAAGGAAGGATCTCGACGTTGCGAGAGGCCAGCGGATTGGTGGGGGTAATATCCGTAGGATCTCCCTGAATTCGGTCGTTACCTTCATCACCATACAGCGTATCGTCGCCGTACCCACCTTGAATATTGTCGTTGCCAAACGAACCGTGAATGGTGTCATTCCCGTTGCCACCATCCAACCGGTCGTTGGAGCGGCCACCACGAATTTTGTCATTACCATGGCCGCCCAGGACTGTAGACGATCCGGAACCGGCTGCGATTCTATCGTTACCAGTGCCACCCTCTAGGGTTGTCGTTTGTCGAACCGATTCGTCAATGTCGATGGAGTCGTTACCCGCCAGCCCCTGGACGTGAATGTGACTGACTTCGTTGTTGTTAAATGATAGTTGAGACCCGTTGATTCCCACGATCAACTGGTCTTCTTCCACATGAGCTGAAATCGTATCTGCTTCTTCAGTTCCTGTCACAGTCAGGACACCATCGTCAACAAAGGACATGGAACTCAGCATCTCACGCGTTTCCAGAGACTCCATCCGGCAGTTCGTTTTTTTGCGGTTGCGCTGTAACTGTTTGTCGCGTTTGGAAGATTTTTTCTTTCTAGCCATCGTTCCGCTCCTAAAGGTAAGGGTGTGAAAATCGTATCCGGCTTTCCCTAGTGCAATTGGGATGCCAAGAGAGCGTAGCCCTACGCAGGACCGGAACCAATGTGCTGCAGTCAATCGTCAATTAACGACTTATGAAAATTTATCAATTTCTATTTCAGGCAGCAGTAACGATTTTCGGCGCCTGAGAATTGTGCGCCTGCCAGCGGCTTGCGCCCGGATTTCAGACGCTTGGCTGAAAAGGTTCCATTCGCAAGGATCTCAATTGCCTATCGGAGGTACGGCTTTCCGGTGAACAACGTTCTAGCGTCGATCGTTGCCTCAGATGGGGGGAAGTTGGCCCTACCAGAACCCGTTAGTGCTACGATGGATACTGCTGAGCCTGGTGCCGTTAGCTAGAGCACGTTGGGATTGTAATTGCCAAGTGAAGCTACCGTTTGGCAGTGCCTGTCTGAGTCAGCGCAGGTGGTTGGCGATTGGTAGATTCAAGGGAGCCAATCGCTGGGCGGCACGTAACCGAAGAGCGATGTGCAATAATCGACGCTCAATTCATCGCCACTCTTGATTGGCTTGGAGGCGAGTGTTGGAATCGTCCAGCGGGGGACACCTTCTTCGTCAAATTCAATCGTCGCAGCTGGCCAGTCTATTACCGTATTTGGGTCACCGGAATGATTCTTCAGTCCGTCGAATGCGGTCATCAGCATTTCCCGCTTATAGAAGCCGGTTACGTGTTGGTGGATCACCGCCAGTGAGGGGTTTTTTAGTCCATAATATCGAGCGATCGTGTCACGGATCTTCTCGGGCCAGATGTCGTCCAATTCAGGTGACAGCTCATAGCCAAGAGAATCGGCGTCGTGGATGCTTGTTCCCAAGTCATGCTCCACGATGAATTCCGCATCCCATTCGGCCAGCGTTCCCAACGTTTCATATATCAATTCCCCATCTGAAAAGTTGCGGCTAGCGAATAGGCCAAATCCACGGTCGGGTGAACGACCGACGTAAATACCGTCGGGCAGTTGCGGATGGCGGCAGTCAAGCGTGTAAGATACCACGCGCCGATGCCCACGAACCTGTATTTGTTGGGGACTGCCAACGCCTCGATCCACCACCAGAATTTGCGAATCCTTCGGTCTCAGCGTTTCTTCCAGAACTGCGTAGATTCCCTGCACGCAGCGTTCACGAGATGTGTAGAGATCGATGGAGGCTTGCCCGGCTTGTGGACATGTGTGAATTGCCAGATGTGCATTGGAGAGGATGATACAGCCTGTGACGCCACTAGGTCGGAAAGGATGGACGACGCGCGTGACAATCGTTCCACCGGTTGACTCGGCTGCCCTGACCAGAAGCGATTCGATGGCTACTTTATCATCGAGGATTCCAAGATCGCAATCTGAGTATTCCACGACGAAATGTGTCCCCTCGACTTTGCGACTGGAACATATGCTGGCTGTCATATACGCCTCGCTTCCGTTCTCAGACCGTTGGCCCGCACGAAGAGCCAGATTTGATCTTGATACGAGGGAATGACTCGGCGAGTGACCTCCACCGTTTCAAACCGTCTTGAAATGGCAGCAATGATGGGCTCGGATTCGTACGCCCCATCAAATTTCGTATACTGTGCATGCGTTCCCAAAGAACCATTGTCAGCAAGAACGCGGCTCATGAGTTCGATCTGGTCATCGAGCGAAAAGTCGCCGATCGGAGTGTCTGGCAGGTCGGACAGTACGAGGTCAAATCGTTCGTCACACGTGGCTAGGTATTCGAATGCGTCTTCGAAACGCAGTTCTGTGCGAGGGTCTTCGGGTGCATCACCGACTACCTTTGGGAAATGTTCTCGACAGAACGTTAGTACATCTTCGTCCAGCTCTACCATCACCACACGTTTTACGGATCTGGACAAAACCTGGCGCAGCACGCCGCAATCGCCGCCACCAAGAATCAAAACTCGGGTGACATCGTCATGGATCGCGTGGGACACCATGGTGGCACTGAAGATTTCTTCGTCTAGGGCTCCGAACTGTATCTCTCGACTGAGCAGCAGTGCTCGACCAGAGATGGGGTGTTCGGCGACTTTGATTGTTTGAAAAGAACTTTCGTGGCTCTCGACCACCCGACCAAACAGGTAGCCACTGTCGAGTGGTAAGAATGGTCCCCATTCGCCGTTGGGCATGGTTCGTACACGATTGAGATGGCTACAACATGTGCCATCGACGTTCTCGCAAAACCGCACGGCTGCCTCGGCGTTCTCAATCACGTGCACGTCGAGGGCGATGACGTGTGGACTGACTCGTATGTTTATCTGCGCATCGGGACTCGTGATCGAAACCAACATTTGCTCTGCGGCCAGTGGCCGGAAGGTAACCTCGGGACAGCGGAGCAGCGGTAACGCTGAAGTCAACATGTCCACGCGAATTCTAGATTCAGTTGGGACAAGGTTCGGCGTGTCCAGTCGTAGCTCAATCTCGAACCAGTCGGCCTTGAAGTCTGCATTAGGCCGCCAAAGTTGCAGCGGTGTCCGGTGCGGATCGCGTGCTGTTCGCTGGACTGTTTTCATGGGAGCCAATGTTTCGGCGGGATGAAGCTGGATGCCTCAGAGTAGTCCCAGAAGAGTTCGTCACCAGTAGCGATAGACCGCAGCGCTACGATTCGAATGATCCAAACAGGCTCGCCGTCTTCGAAGCGAACGCTCGTTACCGGTTCGACTGTCACGTTTGCATTTTGCGAATGATTCATAAGTCCGTCAAAAGTTGTGACCAGCACTTCTCGTTTTCCACCGTTCGTCAACTTGTCGCGAAGCAAGATGGATGACGGGTCATCGAGTCCATAGTTGGCGATTAGAGCGTCACGAATATGGCTGGGAAAGTCCTCCACTGCCGAGATAGTTAATTCACTGCCAAGCTGGTCTGCAGTCAGAACAGATTCGCCGACATCGGATTGCATGACGTATTCGGTGTCAAAGCTTGCCAGCCGCATCGACGTCTCATAGACTAGGTCGGTCGGCCCGAAAGTACGCGTAACAAACAGACCAAGCCCTCGGCCCGGAGATCTATCGACTCTTACGGTTTCAGGCAGCGCAGAACTGCTGCAGTCGACGATAATGCGATCCATGGCACGGTGACCAAAAACTCTTATTTTTGACGTTCCAGGCAGCCCACGTTCGAGCACCACGGTTTTGGATGATTTCGCACTCAAACCGGCTTCGAGTACGGCAAGGGCGTTGTGCGAGTCACAGGTGCCATATGTGAAGAAATCGGCGGCCGCATAGCGATCGTTGGGCCAGGTGTGAATCGATAGTCGCGAATTCTGAAGCACGGCCACGCCGATCACACCACTGTCTTCGGCACAATGTGATTTGCGGTCAATCACTGTGGCACCGGATGCTGCCACGGTGTTGACAAGCAGGTCTTCAACCGCAGCACAATTGTTCAAGATGGCTGAGTCGCAACCTGAGTAATCAGCCAGAATATGCGTACCTGTGGGGGCCATTGAGGTAAACACGTCCACGAGGAAAGGGAATTTGCAACTTGCAGCTGCTTGCTGGACATTGTACGCACGGGATTGTAGCTTTTCGCGGAGTGCCTTGTAAGATGTCTTTTCGGTGAGGGTTTGTTGGGGTCTTCCGAACTTCTAGAAGTGCTCTTAGTGGTCGAGTTTTGTCTCCAACTGATGGGGACTCGAAAACATTGGAGGGCAGTCGTGTCGGAAAATGAATGTCTATCTGCCGGGTTTGCATTCGGCAAGGCATTTCTTTTAGCGGACTTGGAACAAAGGGATAGGAATGGATCGTATCGTAATGCTTTCAATGTTTAAACGGTTGGCAATACTTCAGGGCTCCATGAGTGGTTGTCTACTTTGTGGTGAACCAATGAAAACGTCAAAAACTTTACTGGTTTTTTCGGGTTGTTGAATCGGCTAATACAGTCACGTAAAAACACCAACTCGACGCTGATTACAAGCTCTGCGCAATTTCGAGTACAGCCTGTGCAGCCGCCAGGGCAGCGCTGGATTCTGGTCCGACGAAAAGTTGTGCAACTCGTTGCTGTAAAATCGTTGATCGGGAGCTAGTGGGTTTAAACCTAAGCCAGCAATGACCTTGTTGAGTTTTTCGTGGAAAGTCTGCTTGTCCCAGTCAAAACAGAGCAATGGAAAAGGGCGACGACGGAATTCGCAGTACAGCAGTCGGTTGTAGTGAAGCCAAAGTTGCAGGCAGGTCTTTCTCGTGATGCTCGCGTCGCGTTGTTGCAGGGAATCTAGCACCGCCAGTGGGTGGCGGAAAATGCCAACGTATTGCACGTTGGGGATCACCTGGTTCCAGACGGCCAGTGCCAGGATAGTGCGGGGGTCTTTGAATCCCCAGCGTTTGTCACCGAACCCAGCTACCAGTTCACGGGCCTGCTCAAGGTCTGAGGTACTATACCTGAGCTTTCGCGGAGGATTGTCCCAGCTGGCTTTGTTAGCGGCTAGCAGGTCTTCGTGGAAGTTAACAAAGTCCCGGTTCTCCCGATTTCCACGGAGATTGTATTTGTTCCAGGTGGAGTGCTTGCCTAAGTGCAACCCGGCAGCCTGCAGTGACCCGGTGAGACAGCTGGTACCGGTGCGGTGCATGCCCAGCACGCAGATAATTTGTGGTTGGCTCATGGTCGATGAAGGTAAATCGTGGGATGCGCTGGTGGTGCGTTTGGGTGTGAGCGTTTTGTAAGTGGTCAGGGGGGGCTACCATGCCGACACCTACCAGTTTTCCGTTACACCGGTTACCTACTGATCTAGCACTCTCTAGCCACGTCATTCTTGACGCGAGTTATCACTAGGTTCTCTGTTGTCTTCTATGAATTCCACGCAGACTCCGTCTTCTGTCTCGTAAAAACCAACTTGCACGCCAGGAAGTGGTGTGAACGGTTCCAGAAGAACCGTCATTCCAGCGGCAGCTTCGGCGATAGAATCCACCTGGAAAGCGATGTGCGGTTCGGTGCGGAGCGGTCCCGTCACGGGCGAATCGGATTCGTATCGTAGCCATTCGACGCAAAATGGATGCTGGGTGAAATCTGTTATCCAGACGCGAGTTTCATTGACGAGAACTTCACCTTCTCGCTTAAGGTCAGAGACCAGTCCAATATGTGAAAATTCCATGCAAGGATCCTTGAAATAGTGTGAACTTATTGAAATGTGGAAGCCCACAGGAGGATAGAAAGGCTTCACTCACGCTTCGGCTTTGTCCGTGATCCTATTCATCTCGTAGTCGGCCGGCAAGAACCCATCCGGTGTCAGCGAATGTTCGGCCCCGGCTACGAGGGTGTGATGAAACCATTTCGAAGGATGGATTGGTAATTTGACTGTGGGCAGAAGCCTTGTTTGTTAACGGCATTGAGCGCCTGTGATCGGCTTGAAAGGTAACTGGAGTTTGCCGCTTGGAGGTTTTCAGAGATGCCCGTCATTAGAGACCACCAGACCGTTTGTGTGATCTCCTTTACCAAATGGTTCAAAACTTGAGGCGAGACTATTCAAATACGTTAGATCCACCTGTTTGTTGGCGGATTTTATGTTCCTACGCGACCGTCTGATCACCGGAACGAGCTGTGCTAGATGCTTCATTTTCGAGCGTCGAATTGGCAGCTTCCAATACCAAATCGTCAAAGTCTGAGATTTGACGGCAGTTGTCGGCGAGACTGGGATGCATAAAGACTCGCACGCGTTTGACATAGTCGTCGAACTGTTGGTGAGCCAACGTTTTTACGACCGGCGAAACTTCGCCCAACTGTCGATAACATTGTTCCTTGGAAAAATAGACTTCGATGTTGAATTCTATTTCACGTTTGACAGGAGGAGCATCGATCAAAACCATATGAGCCGCTACTGGGCACGACATTCGTTCTTGCAGGATCGCTGCCAATTTGTCTCCACACGTAACTAGTTGCGGGTAGGGGAGACGGGCCAGTTGCGCATAAATGTCTCCGTGTTGGAAACAACTGTACTCAGAAACTCGCTTGTAAAGACAGCGGGTGGCACCAAATAGTCCCTGTAATAGACTCTCACTTGAAGTGTCCTTGGCTTGGGCTAGACAACAGTCAATGAAATCACTTTCTGTCATGCGGAACAGAAGGTCCAGGTTCAGGTTTCTATGCAGCATGTAAAACGCTCGTTGCAGCATGGCAGTGGCGGAACGGACCGCATGGTGCCAATAGACTTCACTGAACATGACATATCGGGCGAACACCATGAGTTCTGCAGCGGTTTTTCCTTTGTCTGTGATAGCCAGGCCATCCGCAGACTCATTGAGTGTCAAGCTACCGATTAATCGCTGTTGGTCAAAGTTTCGGCCATAGGGAACACCTGCATGCAGACTGTCTCGCATGAGGTAGTCCATTTTGTCCACATCAATGGGACCTGACAGGATGCTTTGCAGGATCTTGTGACCGGGGTTCATTGGTTTGCCAGTGAGCAGTATTTCGACGTCTTCTGGTGTCACGTCCCAATCTTCATCAAGTGCGGTAACGACATCGTCGTCTCGCAAGAATTCGCGTGCGAATGCTTCGTGGTGGGAGACATCGGGCAGCTTCATGTCTTCGATAGGATGGCAAAAAGGCCAGTGTCCCAGGTCGTGTAGAAGTGCGGCGACAATGAGGCTTTCTACCTCTGAGGTGGTGACTTGCGTTCGAAATCGTTCTTCCAGGCCCAGCTGTCTCACGAAGAGCAACGTCATTCGATAAACGCCCAGCGAGTGTTCAAACCGAGTATGGTGGGCGGCCGGGTAGACGAGTGAAACGAGGCCCAACTGACTAATGCGTGCCAGCCGACGAAAGGCGGCTGTGTCGATTAAGCGACCAACTCGCGATGTCAGGGGAACGTCAATTTCCTGGGGGATGCGGACCAGTCCCGAGTGTCTGGCGAGCGCTTGAATTTCTGGAATGTCCAGAATCTCTGACACGGTGCTAAAACCTATTCAAAATGCAGAGAGTCTCACGATCAAACGTAAGACAACGGTGGTCACTAAATAAAAAGCATAGTGGAAAAATGCGTTGGTGGGTGTCAAATCCAATGTGGCGAGAGAAGTGAGTGTGCCGATGACGACAAACGGAGCCAGGAGGAAGAACTCGCTCCAAATTTCCAAAGGTTCCGTACCGAAGAAGAATGGGGCGGTGACTGCCAAGGCGCCCCATAGGATGGCGTAAACGATAGCGCATATGGATATCCGCAATACCAAACTTGGTCCCCGATAAGGTTCCAATTCGTGGTCTCTCAAAAACGAGTATCCAGCAAAGGCTAAGGGAGGAGCCATGAGGACAGCCCCTAGTATTTTGTAGATCTGTGGTACGTTGCCGTTTGGAAAAGATGCGCGAATATAAAAAACGGCTGCGCAAACGGCTGCGATGATCAGGATGACTCCACCGATGAGCAGTGGTGTCAGAGGTGTTTCTTTGCGTTCCAGCGGTTTCAATACTAGCTTGCCGCCTGCATCACGAGCTCCTCCAAACTCGTCGTGGGATTTAATGACGACTTCTTCAGCCGCATCAGGAACCGTGATTTCCGCTTTGCACTTAGGACACGGACCCTTCCGACCAGCGTATTTGTCACTGACCTTGAAGCGAGCGTGACAACCAGAGCATGTAACTTGAATCGCCATCAGTAATGTCTCAATGAAGGATTCAGCAGAACCGTCATCGTGCACGATGATGGTTTGGAGGTGGTTTCGTCAGGCTGTATGACGACCTGATAAGGCCATCGTACACTTCCAATAAAGGTGTTTGAAACCGTCTTTAGTCGACGTCCGACAGGTCGCCTTCGGTGATCATGACGAACCCTTTACCGTCGAGCGTGTCTAGGGCCATTTCGATGTTGTCGACCATGAGTGCTACGGCGGGTTCGCCATGGGGTCGGAGCAACAAGGGATAGGCTTGCACAATATTTATCTCTGCCTGCAGCAATGCGGTGCAGACTCGTAACAGCGGCTGAGGGCCTTCTGGAAGTTCGACACCAATCAAATCGGTTTCAATTAAGGGTAATCCTGCCCGTTCTAGGATTTCACGGCCTTGCTCTGGGTGGCTCAATAAAAAGCGTACGAAGGCACATTCCGTTGAGTCATGAATCGATAAGGATACGATTCGTACCTTGCTGCCTTCAAATCTTCGCACCACTTCCAGAAGTTGCCCCACACGGTTTTCCAGGAAAACGGTGAACTGTCGCAAAGTTGGATAGCTGCGGCCTCGCGCCGTGGTGTAGTCAGTGCCCGTCCCGTCACCAATGCTCATGTTGTATCCAGAAGGAACTGTAGCCCGGAAAAACTCAACCGCCACGGAAATCGTATCACGTTACAAAACCGGTGAGTTAACGAATCCGTGGGACCTGACCTCGCGGAGGTCAACTATAGAGTTCCTGGTTGATGGAGTCAATGTGGCGTCTGTCTGCTTCGATTCGCTAGGCGTCACTGCATCCTCCTGAAATACATGAGGAAGCTTGCAATTCGTACTTGCTTGTGTGTCTTGTTCCAGCCTGATACGTTGGAAGACTCGTTTTGTCGTCCGAATCAACGATGGGCCAGCGTTACCGTGGGTGATCATGCTTCGTCAACATGAAATTGAAATTCGCGTCCGCTATCAAGAAACGGACGCTCAAGGCCGGGTACATCACGCGAATTATTTTAACTACTTCGAGATGGGCCGTATCGAATTATTGCGTGCTGCTGGACTGAGCTACCGTGAGATCGAGCAGCAGGGATGGATGTTGGTCGTGTCCAATATCCAATGTCGTTATTTTCGCCCGGCGAACTACGATGATATCATCACGTTGACGACCACGACGACTCGAGCCAAAGGGGCTCGAATTGAACATGCCTATCGAATCACTTGTGACGGTGAATTGTTAGCCGAAGGGAGTAGTCAAATTGCATGTGTTGATCAAGACGGGAATGTGTGCCGGCTTCCCGAACAGCTACAGGTCATTGACACCTGATTGGTGTGTCTGCTGACCTTCTCCAGCCCGGCTGTGTGTTCAACCGGGTTAGCGGTTCAGGGTTGAGAGCTTCAGCGTGCCCGCATTCCACATGGTCTATCCCAGATCCGCTATCCAGCATCGAATATCGAGTCTCCGGTTGGGCCGCGGTTGCAGCACGGAAGCTCACAAATTAGGTGTCTTCGAGGTGAAAACCTGGAGATTAATGCGCTTCGCATGCCAGATTTTCAGGCGTAGAGTCATCAGATGAAGTTCACTGGTTATCGATAAGCCGTTCTTGAATGACTTGTACGATCCCTGCCGCGACAACCGTTTTCGGACCCACGAACGTGGCAATCACCTTGCCGGAACGGTCAATCAGTTCTACTTGGTTGTCAGGTGCATTCATGGCTGTCGGTTCGTTGAGTACTATTAGGTCGCAGCTCTTGCGCTCCATTTTCGTAATGGCACGAAAACGGTGATCTTCGGTTTCCAAGGCGAATCCAACAAGCCATTGATGAGATTTTTCGCTGCCCAGCGTGGCAACAATGTCCGGAGTTTCCACCAGGTGTAGCTCCAAGGGCCCGCCGGTCTTGGCGATTTTATTCGTAGCGACCTTGACCGGTCGGTAATCGCAGGGTGCTGCAGTGCCGATTAATCCGTCGCAAGATGGAAACAATTCGCGACAAACGGTTAACATGTCTTCTGTTGACATGACATGGTGCACGGTAGCTTGCTGAGGGTAGTCCACATCGACAGGGCCGCTCACGATGTCAACCTCGTGACCACGTTGCAGCATGGCTATGGCCAGAGCACTTCCCATTCGCCCGCTAGACGCGTTGGTTAGATAGCGGACGGGATCTAGGTATTGCCGCGTGGGCCCGGAAGTGATCAAGATTCGCGACATGTCTCGTCCCAGGCAATCCTAATCGCTTGTACGATGTCGTTGGGTTCGGCCATCCGTCCGGCACCTTTACGTCGGCAGCTCAACCAACCTTCCGCAGGGCCTACAAGATGTGCACCGTCTTGCTTAAGCCTGGCAACGTTGCGCTGGACTGCTGGTTTTTCCCACATTTCGCAGTTCATGGCAGGCGCCAATAAAACGGGGCCAGTGAATGACAAATAAAGAGTACTCAGTATGTCGTCAGCCAATCCATGGGCGGCCTTGGCCAAGAAGTTGGCAGTGGCCGGTGCGACACAAAGCAGTGCTGCCCGTTCAGCAAGTTCGATATGTGGACCGAGTGGATAGGCTTTGTCGAAGACGTCGTCGATGACTGCGCGACCGGTCAATGCTTGAAACGTTGCCGAACCGATAAATTGCTGTGCCGCCGGGGTCATGACGACGGTCACACGGGCACCAGATTGTATTAGTTGGCTAACGAGAATCGCTGATTTATAGGCAGCGACACCACCCGAGATCCCAATCACTAACTCGCCATCATTCATAGATCGTCCGGATTGAGATCGGCTAGTCCGCCACCGGTCGTCTCCAATTCTCCGGTAACGCGAACTTCGTTGGACGAATCAAGAAAGATCTTGTCCTGAATGATTTCTTGAATCACGATTTGCATTTTGTCTTTGCTGTCCAATTCCACCAAAGCTCGGCTACCTTTGTTCAGCGCCACTAGCCGTTTTTGAATCAGTGTGGAAAGCTTAAAACGGCCACCGACTTTATTGACAATTCCCTCTTCCTTTAATTCTTCGATCATCAAGTGGACTCCCATGAAGTTTCGAATGGTTTGCTCTGAAAAATATACTCTTCGGGACGATGTATTGCACCGGACCTTTCTAACCTGCGTTAGTTCGGTGGTGAGGGATTCGTCCGATAACGGTTCAAAATCGTGTTCAGTTTGTCGACCGTAGCACCGACTTCATCGTTCACGACGCAGTGACGATACCGCTTGGAGAATTCCAATTCTCGTCGTGCTACCTCCAGCCGCCTCTGGATCGCGGACTCTGATTCTGTGCCACGTCCACGCAAGCGTTGTGCGAGTTCTTCCATAGAGCCAGGGTGAACAAAGATTGTTACGGCATCGGGTAATTGCTCCACAACCTTCATGGCCCCTTCCACGTCAATCTCTAAGATTACCCACTTTCCGGCTTGACGACTAGTGTAAACAGGTTCTGCAAGTGTTCCATAAAGGTGACCACGTCCGAAAACCTCGCACCATTCCAGAAATTTGCCTTCTGCCTGACTTTGCTGAAATTCTTCGAGACTTAGGAAATGGTAGTCCACGCCATGGGTTTCACCGGGCCTGGAAGGCCGAGTGGTGGCGGAAACGCTCAACTCCAACGGCAAATCGCCGCAACGTTGCAAGAGTTCCCGTACGACTGTAGTTTTACCAGACCCAGACGGGCCCGAAATGATTACCAATTGGCCGAAAGGCGGCTCGTCCATAGCTACTCAACATTCTGAATCATTTCTCGCATGCGCTCGATGGCAGCTTTGACTTCAATAACGTGTTTGGCGATTTCGGCGTCGTTGGCTTTGGAGCCAATCGTATTCGTTTCGCGAAACATTTCTTGTGTGAGAAACTCCAATTTACGACCAACGCCCTCGCCACTGGACAATAACTCGCGAAATTGGTCTAGATGGCTACGGAGACGCACCAGTTCTTCGGAAATGTCGCAACGTTCGGCAAACAGGCCCACTTCTCGAATCACATCACCAGCTTCGATCGTAATATCGTATTCTGACAATAGTTTTTTCATGCGTTCGGTCAACCGTGAACGATAATGGTCGACCACACGATCAGTGAGTCCTGAAATGATGTCGATCTGTTGTTCGATGATTTGGCAGTTGGCCGCCAAATCTTGCGCCATTGCCTTACCTTCCTCAGCCCTCATACTCGACAGGCGAGTCAATGCTTCTTGCAACGTTGATTCAATTAAGGGCCAAGTGGCCATGAATTGTTCGGAGTTGTTGTCTGGTTCGTCAATAACGCCGGGCAAAGCCAACAAGGTGTCGAGTCGTAACGAAGTGACCTCACTCGCTCCACTCATTTCCGCCAATTGTTGTTGATAACTCAATAAGACCTGGCGATTGATACGGTAATCATCGGATGTAGATTCCCGACCGATGCGCATCGTTAATTGAATACTACCTCGTTTGATGTGCTTTCTCAGCGCGCTTTCAATCCGTGTTTCCAGTGAGTTCACGCCTTCGGGACCACGGATGTTGAGTTTGAAATATCGGCTATTGATGGTTCTTAGTTCGACCGATATGTCCACGCCATTTTCCTGGCCGTGGGCTTCTCCGAAACCAGTCATGCTTAGTAACACGAGTTTTCCTTCCTGCTGCACTTTTCACGATTGGATATTGGCAGACAAACAGGCTTGTTTTCAGGAGCAACGGGAAAGGTTCGGACTGGCAGCGGTTTCAAAATCCCGTTCGACAGTCTTCCCGGGTGGTCGCCTCTTCCCCAAAAAACGGCTTCCATAACAGCTTTGGAAGGCTGTCCTACTCTTCAGTTAAAGGGTTTTGCAATCGCTTCTACGTGTGGCGGCAGATTTGCATTGAAATTACAGCCACGCGTCATGGCCGCTTTGATTATCCGTCTACCTAACTGCGTTTTCCGGATGGTGAGTCTAAGGGGAGGGCACAGACTCAGAGCTACCCGAATCAGCAGGTGCTGTTGGTGATTCTGGAGAAGTAGCTGGTGCAGAGCCGTCCGCTGGAGGTGTGGGGGATGTGCTTCCCGGCACCGCGCTGGTGGCGGTGGTTGCATCGCCACTCAATTTGTCGGTCTGCTGTCCCAGTATAAAAACGGCTGCCAAACACAATACGATCCAAATGGAAGCAACGGCAATGGTTACTTTTGTAAACGTATCTCCGGCTTTGGTACCGAAGGCACTTTGACCACCCATTCCGCCCAAGGCACCGGCCAAACCGCCTCCGCGTCCTCGCTGGACCAAAACCAACAGAATCAATAACAGCGCGGAGACCGACATCAATATACCGAAGGCGTATTGAAGTACATCAGCGAATAGTACCGGAACCATAAATACGTTTCCTCAGGATGAAACAGTTAATCGACAGGATGGGGGGGAATCGACGGAATTCACCATGGACGCAGACAAAAAATGGCTCAAAATTTACGGGTTGGGGCAAACTTGTCCGATGCCAATGAAAGGTTCTGTTTTTAAGGAGGCACCCCCGACGAGAGCACCATCAATGTCACCGCAAGCAAGTAGCTCAGCAGCGTTTTCCGGTTTGACGCTGCCGCCGTATTGGATACGAACAACAGACGCGACGTCAGTATTGTAGCGATTCTGAACCAGTTTGCGAAGGTCGGCGTGGACTTGGGCTGCTTGGCTGGGACTGGCTACCTGACCGGTGCCGATTGCCCATACCGGTTCATAGGCGAGGACCGTGGCGGCCATTTGATTTTCATCAAGCCCAGCCAGCGACCCGTCAAACTGCTGCTGGATGATGTCTTGTGTCTTACCCGCTTGCCGCTGTTCTAAAGTTTCGCCGACACACACCATAGGGATTAGCCCTGCGGCATGGGCAGCAATGACTTTCTTGTTGATGGTTTCGTCCGATTCGCCCAGGATGTGGCGACGCTCACTATGACCGAGGATGACGAATTGGCAACCAACGTCCTTTAACATGGCCGCACTGATCTCACCCGTGAAAGCTCCGGAATCCTCGTGGTACATGTCCTGTGCGCCCATAGCGACCTGTGAGCCTTGAATCGTTTGGGCGACCGTTTCCAGATAAACATACGGTGGGCAGAGTACCCAGTCGATGTGTTCGAGTGGGGCGACTTGCGAGGCAATGTTTTGCGCCAATTCGATCGCAGTTTGTCGCGATAAATTCATTTTCCAATTCCCTGCAATCAGGGTTCTACGTTGATTCTGTTGATTGGAAATGTTTGCACCCTTTACTTGAAATCATCGGGATGGTGTCTAGCAATAAATATGGATCTTATGTTCAAGGACGAAGTTTAGGCTGTCGATGGGGTTGTGCTAATTCGATGAGCTTAACCAACAGGTTTTTTACTCGCGTAGGCTCCCAAGACATCCAGTTGCACGACTTTTTTTGCCAGGGTGTCCAATGCTCGGCGTACTTTGAGGACCGAGGGATGGCCTTCTAATTCGACAAAAAATATATATTCGTGAGAACCTCCTGGGCGAGGAAACGATTCGATCCAAGTCAGATTCAGCTTGCATCTCTTGAAGACGTTCATCGCATCAGCTAACGCTCCTGGTTGATGTGAGATTTCGAACATCAGTGCCGTTTTGTCGTTAGCCGACCGCTCTGCAATCGTGTCACCGATCACGGCGAATCGAGTGACATTGTTTGGGTTGTCTTCGATGGCGGCTGTAATCACGTCCAATTGGTAGTGGGTGCCAGCGTGCCGGCTGGCGATCGCAGCCACACCTTTCTTCGATGCGGCCAGTTCGGCAGCGGCTGCTGTGCTGGCAATTTCCACCACGCGTGCTTGTGGGACATGTTTGGCCAGCCAATTCCTGCATTGTGAAATGGCCTGAGGCTTACTGTATACCTCTCGTACGTCGCCACGGCTGCACTTGCCCAGCAGGTAATGGTGGATTCGCAAACGGACCTCGCCACAAATCTTTACGGGAACACGTGTGAACATGTCCAAGGTGTCGACAATGCGGCCATCTGTTGAGTTTTCTAAGGGGACAATTCCACGTTCGACTTGGTTTACCCGAACTTCTTCGAATACTGCTGCGATGTTCGAAACGGGGATCAGTTCGGCGCTTTCGCCAAAGTGTTCGACGGCGGCGAGATGACTGAAGCTGTATTGCGGTCCCAGATAGGCGACTTTGAGTGGAGCCACTAATGCGCGTGTTCCGCTGAACAATTCACGGAGTGCCGCCCGTTGTGGTTCTGGGCCGAGAACATCTTTTGGCTTCGCATGGTCGTCCAAGACGGCTTGTGCATTGCTGGCCTCGCATACGGCTAGCGCTGCGTCCTGGTCTCGCTCGCTAAGTTGGCGGACAAGCTTGGCCCTCTCTTGAAAGAGCTTCAACAGGGAACCGTCTAGCCGCTTGATTTTTCCACGGAGCTGTGCGGCCGAAACCTGACGACCTGATCGCGGAGGGGATGTCGACGTCTTTTTTTTCTTTTTTGTCACGGTATTGAGTTGAATGTCAAAATGGCAGCTAGGTGTAACGAACGATTATAACGAGACTCGACGGCTGGCATAATCCCGTGCTTAAAATGCCTGTCAAATAAGGGTTTACGAGAAATTTGTCAACTTCGGGGCAATTCCTGGCATAGCCTTTGCTATGTAAGGCCCCGTGAGGCGACACCGCCTAAACAGGCAGCGCTAAACGATGCGCCCGACACAACTTAGCTCCATTCACAACTTAGCTCCATTCACATCGTTCAGCTTGGGCTTCGTGTGAGAGTTGGTTTGGGGCGTAAACACGTGGAAGTGCTGTCGTTTTGAGGGCTGTCGTAAATCGGGGTGTGTGGTTGTTTCTAAATCGACCGCAAATCCGGGTCTCCATTCGAATCATTATTACGAGCGTTTACACACATAATACGTTTGCAACATTTCCGGCGCACCCAGCAAGGGCGTTCAAACACCTGCCGAAAGCTGCGGTTATTGGGAACGGATAATGTTGTCGCTGACTTGAAAAGCGAGAGAGACGAGAAAAAGGGAGCGAGACATGGCCGAGGGCGAAAAAATTATCGGAATCGATTTGGGAACGACTAACTCCGTGGTTTCCGTCATGGAAGGTGATGAACCTAAGATCATCCCCAACGCAGAAGGCAATCGTATTACGCCGAGTGTGGTGGCGTTCAATGATAAAGGTGAGACGCTGGTCGGTGAACCTGCCCGTCGACAAGCTGTTACCAATCCTCATCGCACGATCTATTCGATTAAGCGTTTTATGGGGCGTCGCCACAACGAGGTCCAGTCCGAAGAAAAGATGGTCCCGTACAAGATTACTGGGGGTAGCTCAGACTACGTCAACGTCAAGGTTGACGACCAAGAGTTTACTCCTCAGGAAATCTCGGCGAAGGTGCTGCGTAAGCTTAAGGAAGCAGCTGAATCATATTTGGGACACAAAGTGAACAAAGCGGTGATCACCGTACCGGCTTATTTTAACGATTCGCAGCGCCAGGCGACCAAAGATGCCGGTCAGATTGCGGGTCTCGAAGTGGCTCGTATCATCAATGAACCGACCGCTGCAGCACTCAGCTATGGTTTGGACAAAAAGGCACAGGAGAAGATTGTCGTGTTCGACTTAGGTGGCGGCACGTTTGACGTTTCTGTGTTGGAGGTAGCCGAAACCGAAGGTAAAGATGACGACATTAAGGTCTTTGAGGTCATTAGTACCAGCGGGGATACACACCTCGGTGGCGACGATTTGGACGAAGTGTTGATTCACCATGTCGCTGATGAGTTCAAGAAGGAACAAGGCATCGATTTGCGCCAAGACACGATGGCGTTGCAACGCCTGCAAGAGGCTTGTGAAAAGGCGAAGAAAGAATTGAGTAGTACGGCCACGACAGATATCAATCTGCCGTTCATTACCGCAGACGCCACAGGCCCCAAGCACTTACAGATCTCGATTTCCCGTTCAGAATTTGAGGAACTTATTGACCCTCTCATTGAACGTTGTCGGGGGCCAGTCTTGCAAGCGTTGAAAGATGCTAAATTGCAGCCGAGTGAGATTGACGAGGTGGTCGTGGTAGGCGGTTCGACACGTGTGCCAAAAGTTCAGCAACTTGTCAAAGAGGTCTTTGGGAAAGACCCTCACAAAGGTGTGAATCCAGACGAAGTGGTTGCTGCTGGCGCGGCCATCCAGGGAAGCGTCCTGGCGGGTGATCGCAAAGACGTTCTGTTGCTGGATGTCACTCCGCTCTCGCTGGGCATCGAAACATTAGGTGGTGTCTTTACCAAGTTGGTAGAGCGAAATACCACGGTTCCTGCAGAACGCAAACAGGTTTTCAGTACGGCCGAAGATAATCAGACGGCGGTCACAGTTCGCGTATTTCAAGGTGAGCGAGAAATGGCCAACGACAACCGGTTGTTGGGGCAATTTAATCTGGAGGATATTCCTCCAGCGCCTCGTGGAATGCCTCAGATCGAGGTGAAATTTGATATTGATCAGAACGGAATCCTCAATGTTTCCGCCAAGGATTTGGGGACTAGCAAGGAACAGTCCGTGACGATCGAGCAGTCCTCAGGATTGTCGGATGATGAAATCAATCGTATGCGGTCCGACGCAGAAGATAATGCCGACGAAGATAAACGCAAACGGGAACTTGTCGAAGCTCGTAATCAAGCCGACCAGATGTGTTTCCAACTCGAAAAAATGATGAAAGAGCACGAAGAAAAGCTAAGCGATGCCGACAAGCAGCCTCTCGAGGATGCGATGACCAAGGCGCGTGAAGTTGCCCAGGGAGACGATCCAGACGCGATCAAAGCTGCGATTCAGGAACTGGAGCAGGCTTCTCACGCGTTCAGCAAGACTTTGTATGAATCGGCCCAACAAACGAATGCAACCGATAACGGTGAGTCAGACAATGGATCTGCCAGTGCCGCGGCGGCTAGCGCCGACGATGACGCCATTGATGCGGAATTTGAGGTCAAGGATTCATAATTGGGGCCGTCATTAGGTCTCATCCTTGATAGTTGCCTTTGTTTCCGGACACGGAACTTCTTTCCCTCTGCGATGACACTGCGCTTTTGCTGCGCACGTACCAACATCATTTTCACAATATCTTGGTGTTACTGAGGAGTTCGCAATGACTTTTTCTTTTGACAAATTGACTGTGAAGGCACAAGAGTCCCTACAAAGATCGCAGCAAATCACCGGTCAATGCCAACATACAGAAATCACTCCGTTACATCTGTTGGTGGCGTTGCTCAGAGAAACTGATGGGCTTGTGCGACCGTTGCTGGGAGCCATCGGAGTGCAGATGGAGCAGCTGCTGAAAGCAGTTGAATCGGAGCTGCAGCGTCTGCCAAAGATATCAGGAGGTGGAACCCAGAATGTGAACCGCGAACTACAACAGGTGCTCGAGGCAGCAGGTCAACAAGCTGTGAGCATGAATGATGAATTTGTGTCTACAGAACATCTGTTGCTAGGTCTCACACAAACAGAAAGTAAGGCACAGAGCCTGTTGAAGCTCAGCGCGGTTGAAACACAAGATGTGCTTGATGGACTGCGTAAGGTGCGTGGTTCGGCGCGCGTCACCGATGAACATCCCGAAGATAAATTCCAAGCTTTGGAAAAGTACGGGATTGATCTCGTGGAACAAGCGGTGGCTGGCAAGCTCGATCCTGTCATTGGTCGTGACACGGAAATCCGCCGCGTGATTCAGGTTTTGTCCCGACGCACTAAAAATAATCCCGTTCTGATCGGTGAGCCAGGGGTTGGTAAGACGGCGATTGCAGAAGGTCTTGCGTTGCGCATTGTGCAAGGTGATGTGCCGCAAAGCCTCAAAAACAAACGTGTTATGGCATTGGACATGGGGGCTCTGATTGCTGGAACCAAATTTCGTGGGGAATTCGAAGATAGGCTCAAAGCAGTGTTGCGAGAAGTAAACGACGCCGGCGGCCAGGTCGTGTTGTTTATTGATGAATTACATACTGTGGTTGGTGCCGGAAATGCCGAGGGTGGCAGTGATGCGGCAAATCTGTTGAAGCCAGCTTTGGCGCGTGGAGAATTACGCTGCATCGGGGCAACCACACTTAATGAATACAGGCAGTATATTGAAAAAGATGCGGCTTTAGAGAGACGATTTCAACCAGTTCTGGTGGGCGAACCGTCCGTCGAAGACACCATTGCCATACTCCGCGGGTTGAAGCCGCGATATGAAGCTCATCACGGAGTGAAAATCAAAGACTCTGCATTGGTCGCTGCTGCGCAACTTTCCGACCGATATATCGCCGATCGTTTTTTGCCAGATAAAGCCATTGATCTGGTTGATGAAGCTGCCAGTCGGCTGGCAATGGAATTGGAGAGCGTACCTACCGAAATCGATGAAGTCCAACGACGTTTGACGCAACTTGAATTGGCTCAACGCCAGCTCGTCGAGGAAACTGAAGAGCATGCGCAGGAACGACTTGTTCAGATCGAAGCAGATATGGAAGTGCAAAAACGCGAATTGGCCAGTCTGCGCGAGCAATGGGATGCTGAAAAGTTGGGCCTGGGAGACGTGCAAAAAGTGCGCCAACAGTTGGCCAACGCGGAACACGAATTCCAGCAGCTAGACACTCTCATTAAAGAGAAACAATCGGCCGGAGAGCCTGTAGGCGAAATGGAATATCAACGACTGTACGAATTGGATTCCTCCTGTCGCGCCTTGAGATCTCTGTTGGAAGTGGAGGAAGAACAACAGACCGGTGCCGAACCGGAAGGTACTCGACGGAGACTGCTGCGACAAGAAGTTACCGAGGAAGAAATCACCGAAGTGGTCAGCGTCTGGACCAGCATACCGGTTTCGAGGATGTTGGAGTCCGAACGAGCCAAGTTGCTCATCATGGAAGAACGGCTGCACCAACGTGTGATTGGACAGCTGGAAGCCGTGGAAGCCGTCTCCAATGCCGTAAGGCGTAGCCGAAGTGGTCTACAAGATCCAGAGCGGCCTATTGGTTCCTTTTTGTTTTTGGGTCCTACCGGTGTTGGGAAGACCGAATTATGTAAAGCACTCGCAGAAGTTTTGTTCGATGACGAAAATGCCATGGTTCGCTTGGATATGAGTGAATTCATGGAACGGCACACGGTCAGCCGGTTGATCGGTGCTCCTCCTGGATACGTAGGCTATGAAGAAGGGGGGGAACTGACCGAAGCCGTACGTCGGCGCCCTTACTGCGTGATCCTGCTCGACGAAATTGAAAAAGCTCACCACGACGTCTTTAATCTACTGTTGCAAGTGCTCGACGACGGACGGCTCACTGACAATCACGGTCACACGGTTAACTTTACCAACACGATTGTCGTCATGACGAGTAACGTTGGAAGCCAGTTGATTCAGGCGGTTGCGCAGGAAGGTGGGGCGCGAGAAGAAATTGAGCAATCTGTACTCGAGGCGCTCCAGTCGCGATTCCTTCCAGAGTTCCTGAATCGTATCGACGACACGATTATCTTTCATCCGTTACAACGTGACGAGATTGCCAAGATCGTCGATTTGCAAGTCTCCGTATTGTCCCGACAGCTGGAACAGCACGGCGTCGACCTGCTGGTGACGCCTGCCGCCCGGAAGCAGATTGCCACACGGGGTTATGATCCTGCCTATGGTGCGCGTCCTTTGAGACGTATCATTCAGCGAAGTATACAGAATCCACTGGCGACGGAAATCCTGAAGAATGAATTTCAGGGCGGCGATTGCGTGACTGTTGACTTCCGTGATGGAGAGTTTTGTTTTCAGCGTGGAAAACCTGCCGCCACTGTGGAAACTCAATCCGTGGCGTAAGTGGATGATTGAGTGTCTCAAACGTCCCTGTTTTGTTTCGGGGTGATTGAATGCGCTCTCGGGCCAGTGTAGAGTTGCTTAAATTGGAATTCAGGGTAGAGATTTAAGATGAAAACCTGCTGCCTGTCCGCGACCCTGCACCAAACAACGAACATTCACTTCACGGCGGATGAAATCAACAACTCCCGAATTTAAGTTTTTACCTTCATGATTGCTTTTCTAATTCAACAGGAGACTCGATGATGTCGATTTCTGTGACTCGACGGCAATTCGTCGGCACCACTCTGGCCGTAGGTCTCGGAACTCAAGCCTTCGTCCCACGTGCACTGGCAGATGAAACCGAACGCATGCGAATAGGACTCGTGACGTATTTATGGGGCCAGGATTGGGATTTGCCAACACTCATTGCCAACTGTGAAAGGACTGGAGTCTTGGGTGTGGAACTACGTACTCAGCACAAGCATGGTGTTGAATCGAGTTTGACCGTCGCCGAGCGAAAAGAGGTGCGTCAGCGATTCGAGGACTCCTCCGTAACGTTCCTGGGCCCCGGTACGAATTGGGAGTTTCACGCTCCCGACCCTCAAGAATTGCAATCCAATATCGACCATGCCAAAGAGTATGTAAAGTTGTCCTACGACTGTGGTGGTAGTGGGGTCAAAGTGAAGCCCAACACGCTTCCGGCGAACGTCCCTGTCGAGAAGACCATTGAACAAATCGGCAAGTCCCTGAATGAGGTGGGGAGATTCGCGGCAGACTTGGGGCAGGAAATCCGTGTGGAAGTTCACGGCCGGCAGACCCAACAGTTGCCAATCATGAAACGCATTATGGACGTTGCCACCGAAAAGAATGTAACCGTTTGTTGGAATTGCAACCAAGTCGATTTGCAAGGCGAAGGTTTGGAGTACAATTTTAACCTGGTGAAAAGTCGTTTCGGAGACACGGTGCACGTCCGTGAGTTACAGGATGAGAATTATCCGTATGCCCAACTATTCGAATTGTTGGTTGCCAACGATTACACCGGTTGGATTCTACTGGAATGCCGAACAAACCCCGATGACCGAATTGCCGCATTGATTGAGCAACGCCACATTTTTGAGAAGTTTGTTCAGCAGGCAAGAGCGTGACGCTGGTACATGTTAAATCTGGAAGAGTTCAAAGACTTTGTGTTCTGGTCTTCCGCGACAGTCATGCGCTCGTGCATTTCCGCCATACATGGTTTTGAGGTGGCGATAAGTTTCCTTTTTCTAGAATACGCGAATGAGGGTGCTCTAGATGTTTTACCTACATCATTGTCGGCGGACATGGTAGTCAGTTGGAAGCGATAGGCCTACTAGTAAGCTCACAACCAATAGTAACCCGCTTCCAGGCTCCGGTACCATCGGGTATGCGTATCCCGATTCCGAAATCACCGTGGCATTCTCCAGCGCCATGCCGCTCGAGTCGAACACAGCGATTCCTGTTAGCACCGCTGTATTGAAAGCGTCCACTTCCGTGAAAGCGTCGAATCCACGTGCATCGAAATTGAATGCTCTCAAATTCGTGCTGACCTCCAGGTCGAAGAAAATCGGAACTGGCGAACCTCCCTGCCAGGGGACACTGAATGACAGAGCGCCTGAAGAAAAAGGAAATGATCCTTCTTCTGGGTGGCTGTGCGTTTCTGACACGATGACACCACCGGAGCCGGGAATGGTCGATTGTAGCGTGGCCGATGTGGACAGGTCGTTCACCAATAATAGGTCTGCCATACTTTTTTCTGCAAAGGAAATTTCTGAGATGCCTTGCAGAGTCCAGTGAAATATAAGCTGTCCTCCTGGAACACCGGAGGCTCCTTGTACTGTGATGGTATCGACCAAGGTTGCTTGCGCTTCTGCACTAGCTTCCACTTTGTTCCAGGCTTCATTGGTTCCGAGTTGATCCACATCTGCCGTAATCGAAGCTCGAGCGGATAGTGACGTGACGTTCGTTTGCAATGCAGAGGTATTGAATGTCAGCTCGCTGTTAGGCGTGGTGTGGGTCACCATCAGGGGCAGGGGATCCGGTCCCACATCCATAGAGTAGACCATTGTTTGCCCGGAATTTACGTCTATATTTTCTTGGTTGAAAGAATAGCTGGCCGTGTTGGCTCGTAAGCCCATGGACGATGTGCAGCAGAAAATAGTAGCTAGAAATAGGTAGATCACATTCAGTTTTCGCATTAGCGTTTCCTCCTAATTCGCTGACCCATTCGATATCTCGGTTTACCGCCCAGTCGAAGGTGCCGGCTGAATGAATAGCTTGTTTGGGAACTTCCTGGTTGCCTGTGGAGACTGAAAACGGTTACTCAATACGTGTGAACCACACTCATCGTGTCGAGAATAGACTTGTCCTACAAGAGCCTCAGGTCTCTCCACGGTGCGTCTATTCTAGCGACGAATAGCGAATGGAGCAAATTATCGCAGCTCTCTTGTGTCTGGCCCCCCCCAAGTCGAGGGGACATGAGGAATTCCGGACAAGCTGTGCAATCGGAACGACCGGCCCTCGACTTGGGTCTATCTGTAAATGCTTTGTTCGTCGCACCCAGTTAAAGCGTCCTGACAGCTCTCCATACTGCATTTTTGAATAGGGAATCAAAGGGTGCGATTTTCTTCTTTAGAAAGCAGGCTGTTCATTTATGTTGACCGATACGCACAAAAAATCCGACTCTAGTGACCCAGGTGAAATTCCATCGAATCCATCTTCTGATGTAGAGAAATCGGAATCAACTTTTGGTAATACAATCGCAGTCGATGTTCAGCCGTTACAAACGGTCACAGCGCCAGCTCAGCTTGGTCCTTATGCCATTGAGCATGAAATCGGGCGAGGTGCCATGGGCGCCGTTTATCGAGCCACTCATACAAAACTGAAACGCGAAGTAGCACTCAAAATCTTGCCAAGTTCGATGCAAGATCGCGCCGACGGTCTGGAACGATTCCACCGAGAAATGGCTGCCGTTGGACAACTGGACCATCCAAACATTGTCAAAGCGACCGATGCTGGTGAGTTCGAAGGCGTTCACTTTTTGGCGATGGAATTGATTGACGGAGTTGACTTGGAACGGTTGATCGCGGCCGGGAAGTTTGACTGTGCCAGCGCATGCGAGATTGCGAGGCAGGCAGCGCTGGGCTTGGAGCATATTTGTGAACATGGATTGGTTCACCGCGACATCAAACCATCCAATTTGTTGCTCGACAAAACCGGGATGGTCAAGATCTTGGACTTGGGGATTGCCAAACTTCGGGATGCAGAGTGCACAAACCTGCAGACTACGGCCGGGAAGCTGATGGGAACTCCAGACTTTATGGCACCTGAGCAAATTCACAGTACGCATAGCGTCGATATTCGAGCCGATATCTATAGCTTGGGATGTACGCTTTACAACCTATTGGTGGGCAAGCCACCGTTCTACGGACCCCAATATAAGACAGAGCTTTCCAAATACGTTGCACATAGTAGAGAAAAGCCAACGTCTATGAGACGGTTGGTAAACGGTCTACCTCCAGAGGTAGAAAAAATAGTCGGTCGCATGATGGCCAAAAACCCGGACGACCGATTCCAAACTCCGCAGGCAGTCGTCCAGGCACTGACGCCCTTCTCGAATGCTTCACAGCTGGGTGAATATGTTGGAGATCACACGTCCTCTGGTGCCACCGACCGTGCTTCGAGTTTACATGTTGTCGGGGTATCGGCTGGGCGCTATCAAAGTCGAAAGTGGGTTGCGGGCATAGCCGTCCTTGTCGGTTGTCTTGTGCCAGCCTGGTTCATCCTAGCTAACTTTGTGATTCCATCTCAAAACCGTCCAGCTGGTGGCACTCAGCTTCTTGCCCCAGCAGACCAAGTTGTGTCAGAGATCCCGTCCCCCACTTCTTCGTTGGAGGAGCCGTCGACGTTTCTAGCGGAGACGGACGATGTGGATCGACAACAACAACCTGATGGGTCCTGGCTGCCTACCCTGAAAGGCGTGGCCAACGATACTCAGCAGATTCACAAACATGTCGCTCAATTTGCTCGATCTGGTGCGAACATCGAGGAGAACACGCAACGGATCGTCGATTCGTTAGAAGCTATCCGGGATTCATTCTTGGCTGCTGAACGGACAAGCGGGTTAGTCTCTGATCCCCAAACACCAGGTGAAATGTATCATAACGCGCGAGTTTGGGAGCGGCGTTCCAATTACGGAGCGGCACGAGAGCAGTACCTAAGTTTGTTCGCAACAGACATTGATTTCGTGGATGTTCACACGAGATTTCAGCGACTACTCAAGCTCCAAGAGGGCCTGGCTGGAGCAAGAAATGTTTATCATCAATTGCCGGGTGATTCTCACACAAGCGTCCGTCGCTTTGCTGTGGCGCTGTTAGCAGATCTTCCTGATCGCCAGAAACTACTCGAAAACCTGGTGCATGACTTCCCTGATTTTGCGCCAGCTTATTTTGAACTGAGCCGATGTGCGTCTCGCGCTTTACTCGGAGTTCAATCATTGAACGATCGAACGGTGGAACGACAATATATGGAGAAGTTGTTGGATCTACATCAGGCCGGTTTTCTTGTGCGACACTATTTGGATCAGACCGAAGCGGCGGCGGTCATTGAAGAGGCACAGGAGAAACTGACAGCACACCGTGTGACTGACAATCAAAATTCCTCTCAGCCGGTAAAGCTTTCTGCCTCGAAGCATCGTCGTGGTTGGAAGCTGGAGTTCCAAATTGCCGAGGCAGCACGAAAAATTTTGTATCGGACAGGAGCCGACCAGAGTTACCAGACCACAGAAATGACCGAACAAGTGGACCATCGTACGGGTGCGGAAGCACCGCAAAACTTTGTCTTTTTACCACAAGCCCTCGACGCAGGCAAAATTGAGGTCAAGTATGTCGACGTGCGTGGCATAGAACGCGGACCATTTGCTTTGGAATTTGATCCCGCCGTGGAACGGACGAAGCAGGCGAAACAAGCCCTGAGGCTCACCCAAGCAGATTGGGTGCGTTTTGGCAGGAATCAACGAAGTCAGCGCTTGTATTTTACGCATCTACTGGTCTACCAGGATGCGATTGCCAAAGTCGTGTATGCAGTGGACAGCCAGCGTCCGAATTTGCAATTCCAGTTGTCGACAGCAGAACAGTCGTTTGTCCAGGTGGACGAGGCGACTGAGTACGCTGTAGTCCAGTTGGAATTCCACGACGGTACACGTAGTGAGAGGGTGCGTATTGAACGTTTTCCGTTGGAAACATGATAGCGGGGGATGCAGGAACGAAGATGTTCCACACCTGCGACATCCAGCGGCGTTTCTACGATCTGCCGGAGCTCGCCAACACTTGTTCTTTTAGGTCACCATGGTTTTGGCACGAAATGCGATTGGGTGACAGTTTACGGTTGCTTGGCTGGCACCGTTTTCAGATTCATCCTTTGAGTGAGATGATGGCAGCGGCCGTGCTAGGAGTGGGGCCATTGAATACACAATTTTTCTGGATTCAGACGTCTGTTTTGTACCGTCTCATTTCCTCGTCTCATAAAAACCCTCGCCCTAGCTACGTAATGTTTGGAGTCCAGTCATCCTTGACATCCTCCAGACGCACGGCGTGCCCTTTGATTGCACTTTGAATGGTTGCAAGCGTAGCAGTAATGTCGAGTAGCCCGTGATTGCCATCGTATTCGAGCGGGTTTCCATCAAGGATGGAGTCAGCAAAGTGTTGTAACGCATGTGTGTGTGCTTGGTCGTAGTAGGAATTGTTAGAGACCCACGATCGATCTGACGGCTCGTCCAATTTGAATTCGTGTGTGGTGCCATTTTTGAAAATTGTTACGGGGGCCACCTGTGCGAACCCAGGTGCGGCGCCCCCACCTTCGCCGAATGCCAGCAACGTTCCGTGGGTACCCATCACTTCAGTCTGAAAGCCGATGTACCGTCCTCCTTCAGGTTTGTTTTCTACATGTGTCCAAACTCCGTCCGCAGCTCCGTGTGCATACGTCCACGATACGGCGGTGATTCCACGTAAGTGTTTTTCGGGTCCATAGCCTGAGTTGCGGGCAAGCGCTACGACCTGATCAATGGGTTGTTTTCCCGCCAGCAAGCGAGCTGTAGCAAATAGGTGGGGCCCGTGGTCCATCATCCAGGGAAAGCTGCCGCCACCGGAAAGTGTCGGATCGAACCGCCAGGCGACGTCGTGACCGCGTCCGTCGAGGCGTTGAGTTTCTGTTTCGGTGAAAACCCAAGCAGCCTTCGTCTGTCGAACCTGAAGGATTTCGCCGATTTCTCCCTGTTGGATTAGCCGATGGGCTAACTGATGAGCACCGTGGAAGTAGTAACTTTCTCCGACCATCAGTTGGACGCCGGCGATGTCCGCCGCGTCGATCATCTTTCGAGCTTCTCCAACGCTGCGTGACATTGGTTTTTCGACGTAAATGTGTTTGCCGGCCTGGGCGGCAGCAATCGCCATATCGGCATGTAAGAACGGTGGAACAACAATGTCGACCGCATCGATCTCATCATCTGCGAGAACACTCTCGAAGTTGGTATAAACTTTTTTGACCGAGTGCTGCTGGGAGACAACGTCCAAACGATCTTTGTCCGAGTCGCATAACGCACAGAGATTCACACGATCGATATTTTGAAGCGCGTTCAAATGACACGGAGCCGCAACCTTTCCAGCGGCACCGATCATCGCAATACGAAGTTTGTTTTGCATGAGGTATTTTTGGCTTGGCCGTGGTTTCAACGCCACCATCAGTGACGGATTAGGTCGATGTCATTCGAAATGTGGCAGCTGGGCATGTTGGGAATGGTGCGGTTCAGCTCCTTCGTGAGTGGCGTTGATCGCTCGCGGCAGGCAAAGTCCAGGACTACGATTAACACGCACGGTGCACAGTCAGGTCACTATCAGGTGTTTGTTTGGTTAGAGATCTCTAATCTTGTAGGTGTAGGTAGCCAGCGCTGGACTGGTAATATTTTTGCCGTCGGCCAGTGACGACTTCTGAGGCTTCTTCTTCCTGTCGTTGTAGATCTGCCATGTTGGCATGACAGATGCGGCAACCAATAACCTCGATGTGAAACCGAATGTAATCGGTAAGTTCAGCGGATAGTGTCTCCAACAGAAAGCTTCCCAACTGTTCCCGTGTGGGGCAACTAATACGGTTCCTTCGCCAAATTGCTCCAAGGGAATGTGCGCCGGCATCCCGTCGTTCATTAAGCTTCACCAGCATCTCGGCCAAAGATGGATCGGCACGGAGTACACTCTCGATTTCTGCCATCTGTTCGGCCGGCAAGTCTTCGTCCAGATAGGCTTCCAATTCCGCCTGAGTCCGCTGTTTTCGTGTCACAACGACGGTTCCCTTTCAGCAAGTCAACCTTGTGTTGGTCTGCCATGGATTTCTAAGTTTGCATGCTGTTTAAGCTTCATGCAATTCGGGGAAAACTTCCTGCGATAATCCCTGCGATTTGATCGTGGAACGCAGGCGTGCCAAAAAATCAAATTTGAAATTAGCGACTTGTTGTTCGGTGATGCCAAGATTGGTTGCCATCTTTGTTAGTCCAGCCACGAACAAAAAGTGCCTCAATACATTTCAGTTTTGTCCAATCTCCTCGTTTGATCCAGCGTTGCACTTGATCGCCGATGGCTTTGATCAACGCATCGGCTTCCAATTTTCGACGTTCACCGCTGCGGGCAATGCTGCTGGCTGGACGCGATGAACCTTCCAGGTCCCACGACCCCTGGCTATCACTAGAGCCCGTAGAGAGCGGTAGGGCCGGACGTCTGCCCTCACGTCGTAGGTGGTCCGTAAGCTTGTGAGCACAAATGGAGAAGAGATAGCTTTCCAACGGCCGCTTGAAGTCAAAGTTTGGCAGACTGTTCAGAAATCCAATGAAGGTTTCCTGAACAACGTCTTCACTTGCCGCTCTGAGACTGAGCCGGCTTTCGGCAAAAGCCAGGAGCCGTCCTTCGTAACGTGAAATTAAATCATTCCACGCGTCTGTATCTCCGTCACGAATTCGCGTGACCAGAATTGCGTCAATTTCAGAAGAGGCAGTCATTTTACTTTGATTCCAGAACGGATGTATGTTGGTGCCGTGTTGGGCAATAAGATCACAACGTCAGATCTGCGAGGACGGTGTGTGAGAATACGTTGCATTTATAGTCATTTTGTCGTTTGTGGACTTACTTTCAAGATAATTTTGGCTGCCAGACTAAAGTCCTTTGCGATTAGCTCCACGCAATCCAACGGGCCAGAAGCAGTCCCCAGTGCGACCAATGCAAAGATGTTACCAGCCCTGGATTTTCTCAGTCGTCAAGTGTAGCGACCGTAAGTCGCCAAATCGAGGTTTAGGTAGCCGAAGATTGTTAACAATAAAGCTAGGATGACGCCTGCAATCCAACTTGCCTGTTTTAGTCGGGATTTTTGGACGAGCAATTTCCAGCGATGGTCCACTTCATTCCTAAACGCATCGTCAAATCGCAAGACGACGGACATATAGCGTGTGGCCGGATACGACTCGTTTTTCGTTTCTTCTTCCGGTTCGCTATCCAATAGATTCTGGCGCGCATAGTCAGCGTCAAAATCAAGTCGAGCGCCGACACCTTGGCGTCCGACGTATTTGTCAACGTAGTTTGTGATCGCCCGCACTATCTCGTGGTTCAATTCGCGAGCCCCTTCTTTTTTCGCATAATAAGGCCCCGCCACGACGCGATACCCCTGGCCGTTTGCAAGATGAACTGGACCAGTGGTACGCGTAGGCATGATGGCGTTAACGTTGAGTGTGTGTAGCGATCCCTCCGAGATGGATTCTTGGGTGATTTTTCCATCGAACTCGGTGTGGTCCGATGAGATGGTACGCAGATCCTGGTTCGTGGCTGCCATCTCTGTAACGGAATTCTTGGCTGGCAGTTCAGCAATGTCGTTGGCAAACAAGTGTGTGTTTGGATCACCACAAACCATCAGCGCTACCAGATAGCTGGCACATGTATATGCAGAAATTGTCCGCGCCGTCTGCCAATCGAATTGCCGACTGATCCGGACCAATCCGATCAGCAACGTGGTGACTAAGGTTGCCAGGATGAAGGTGGACACTTCAAAGGGTATGGGATTCATTTGTGCTGCCAGACCATTCTTGGGTTCAACGCTAAGTTGTCTACCGTGCTTCTCGTCGGATCCGATCTCGTTCGAATGGTTCAATCCACGGAGCTGATAGTTGTAGTGCTACGGAAATCATCGCAGCGATCACAAATCCGAGTGGGAACGGCAGGCACACCATCTGCAGGATCAAAGCCCACATCACAAAAACGGAGGTTGCCCAAAGGGAAAGTCGTGTAGGTCGCAAAGGATCTGTTTGTTTCCATAGGCGGAGTACGACGAACAGGCCGGCAAAAAATCCCAAATAAGCCAGGAACTGAGGCTCACCGTCCAGGTACATGCTCTCCGGCCAACCTGTACCGACCGTTGTTTTTTCGACCAGAAAGTAGGTGTGAGGTACCAAGAGCATTTCTGAAAGACCGAACGAAGCAGCGCCTACGACCAAGCCAACTACTAGCATCCCAAATCGTCTCAACGCGTGATCCGGCCTATAACCTTCCCAGGCCTTGGAAAGGCACAGCACAGCCCAGGTTCCGGTGATACAAGTTAATGTAAGCCAGGCGTAGGTAGGAGCCCAGGAAACCACGTTACCGCTCAGGTCTTGATTCGCGACGATGAGAGAAACGACACCTAAGACGGCGATCACCAATGAACTCATCAACAAGGATCCAATCAACTCTGCCGTGCGCAACCGTTTGGGTTTCGATCGGATAGCTTGCCGGACGGCTTCTTTTCTGCTGGTTCTTCCACGTTGTTTGTGCGCGTGTTGTGTGTCGCCGTGAGTCTCTAACTTTACGTGTTCTGCGGAGTTGGTGGTGGGGCGATCTAAAACGATTCCTCGCAACCCCAGATATCCCAGGTAAAACAGGATGACAACAACGGTGAGAGGTAGTAGCCAACCAGCATTGCCAACCATGATGAGGGCGGCCAAGATGAGCAGCAGTACTTTTAGGGGCGTATAAAGTTTTGCGTTCCTCCACCAAGTTTGCGTGCGTTGCCATCCGTAACGGACGGCGTCGGCGATCGGTTCCCTGTTGGTAGGAGGGACGCTTGAATCTGCACCAGAAGCTGGATGTGTGTGTTCTTGGATGGGCCCCATGGCAATTTTCGGGTCGTCCTGTTCATCACTACTGTAAAAAGTGTCTGGTTGGGAGTCGGCGATCTCGGCATCGACAATGGTTTGAGGAGATGTCGTTGGCACGAATGAAGTTGTGCTAATGTCGAGTTTCAAGGAGTCGGCTAGTTCCGTGACGTTGGAATAACGAATGCCTGGGTCTTTGGCCAGCGCCTTCGCAAGAACCGTCCGATAAGGTTCTACAATGTTGGTGAGATCAGGTTCATCCGTAAGGTGTTTCATCATGATCTCTTGGCTACTTTCCCCGTCAAAGGGAACACGCCCCGTGAGCATCTCAAACAAGATAACGCCCAACGCATAAATGTCGATTTCTTTTCCGTAGGTTCCTTTGCCAATTTCTGGTGCCATGTAATGAAATGTACCGACACTCTCTGTTTGGCCACTTCGTCGGCTGACGGAAATGAACTTGGACAGTCCGTAATCTCCAATTTTGACCGCGCCTTCGTCCAGGAAAATATTGCCCGGTTTCAAATCACGGTGGACGATGCCATGATCGTGCAAGTAGGCAGTACCGGCCGAGATTCCTTGCAACCAACATTGAACGTGATCTAGTGGCATACCTTGAGGGTGGTTGTCGATGGCATCTTTGAGTGACTCGCCGGCGACGTATTCCATGACGACCCATCCATTGTCTTGATCGTCGTAGCGGATGTTGTAGAGCGAAATCAGGTTGGGATGTTTAAGATTGAGGCACTGGCTAACGCCTCGTAGTTCAATATCCAAGTTTCGCTGGATGTGTTTGAGAGCTACTTCTTTACCGGCATCACTAGTGGCGAAATAGACCTCACCGAAGCCACCGATGCCGATGCCTCGTTTTATGGTATAGCCGTCCAAGGGGCGCGAGCCACTGGCGTAGTTAAACTTCATAATGCCAGTAATGGTCGAGTGATTGTGTGAAGGAGAAGTGAGACCGCGGCTTGCGGCTTTGCCTCCGTTAGCCTTTAACGTAACCGTTAGTTCGTCCATCTGTCCAGCTTCCGTAAGCTCCGGGCGGGGCCCAGCACCGGATGGTCCATTCTCCCCCTCCATTTTAACACTCACTCTGTCAAGCTACGTAAACTCGTTGCGTGAACGACGTGCACTCGGGGCATCTGGCGACTTAAATCCTTTCCAAGCTCAAGGCAAACTCGCTACCTGTGATGTGTGAGTTTGTGGTGATCCTGCCTCGACCATCGCACACGCGACCGTCAATTTCTAAAGATTCTGTCGAGCGACAGTATAGGTCGTCTTCTTGTCGGTAGAGGACGACGTCTTGGTCCCACTTACGGCAAAGGACATGATTGGCAGTACGAGGTCCTAAGACACACGATTCGGCCATCAACAAGATTCCGTCGGCATACGGTTGAGTTCTGTGTGGGCTAAGAAATTCGAGCCGGGCTGTAGCGCTTAGGGCGTGCGGTTTGCGGAACCGGAACCTCACACTCGGTCCCAACGTAAGTTCGACTCCATCGGTCAACAAAGCGCGGCTAACGATACGGTCTCTGTTGATCCAGGTGGGTTCTAGCGGTTCGATCAAATAGTCGCCATCCGCACGTTGAATCTTGGCATGTTGGCGAGACAAATCACCCAGAATGGGGATCTCAATCTGGGTGTGGGGTACGGCTTGCCCTAAAACCACTTCGTGGTTCATACATACCAGATATCCACCCACGGCATCTACCCAAAGGACGAACCGGTTAGTGGGGGTGCGTTGATTCACTGTGTCGTCCTCCCGAATGTGTGACCTGGTATGTGTCGTTTCTAAGGCCCAACGCATTCGCTTACCGGTTTTCGCAGGTTGGTTTCCGAAGAAAGAATCATCTGAATTCTCTATTCGTAGATTGGCTTTCCTGTGCAGGTGATTTCGCACGACGCCCCCTCATCGCTTTCGACAGTAAAATTCAGTAAGCCGTGGAGTCATGATAACCGTTTTCATCACTTGTTATCTACGAATGCCAGCCGGCATAGTTCGTGTGCAAAGTCCCAATGTCGATGCATTTCTCCAGTGGAAGACAAGGTTCCGCTGGAACGTGTTTCCCAAGTTCGTATGGGTAGGTGCCACTCTGGCCACGCAAGGGAGTACCATCGGGATGCCTGTAAAACAGCTCACGTTTGTTTTATTGCAGTGAAAAAGTTGCCATGAGGGCATCCATTTCGTGTTCACTAGCCACCTCTGCGGCCTCCTTTTTATCTTCCTGCCCCCCGAAATAAGCGGTGACTTCGTCGGAGATTTTTTCGTCGAAACTCTCGGTGGTTTCGAGCGGAATGCGGTCGTGAAAGTCCGCTTCGGCGTTGAGTAGACGTTCGCTGACTTCCAGACGAGTTTGGATGTCATGAATGAGTTCTTTTGTGCGAGCAAGATGGCTGTCGTCAAAATTGAATTCACTGGTCGTTTGAGCCACTTCAACCATTTTCATACGAGCTTCAAGGTTTTCTACGTCGACTTCTAACTGTCGCTTGGCAGCCAGCATGCCGTTCAATTTCTGTCGAGCAGCGTCCAGACCACGCTTCCGTGCGTCAAGGACTTTGCGTAAGTTAAACGACGTTTCGTCGGCAGTCTTATAGTGCTGAAAGCGATTGGCCAAGTCGGACTTGATCTGCTGGATTGAATAGCGTTTCCCGGCCAAGAAACAATGGTCACCGCCATCGTCAATGGCGTTTTTGAGCTGAAAGATCTCATCACGATCCGTGGCAAGTTGTTGATTGGACTGAGCGACTCGCTTCTCCAAATGCTCTACTTGAATTTCTTCCTTGGCTATCAAATGCATGTTTCTTCGAATTTCAGGTGTCAAGTCCTTGATCATCTGACGGGCATGATCGATTTCGAACTCGATGGGAACATTGCTCTTGACGGAGGTGGCGACACGGTCGGCGGTTGTTTTTATGTAACTTAACGCATTGCGACCAAAACAGAGTGCAGTCATCAGCGTTACTCCAGCAGTAATATAAAGTGTTTTTTTGATCATCTGATCGATCCTCCCTAAACGAAAGCGGTAGTGAAATGGCTCGCATTGGAGCCATGGTTCGAAGCTTACGACGGCTTCGGAAACCAGCGACATGTTGTTATTCGTGCGCCGGCACCAAGTATTGGACCGCTGTCCATGTTTTTGTGTTTGTGAAGTTCTGCTGTCATCGTGGCTGCCAAACTGAGCGCGGATGTGTCAATTGTGAAACAGTTGCCAAACTGGCTAAATGGGTTGAAGTAGCTTAAGACCTTATTCTAATTGGACTTGTGGTGATTGCGGATAGTCGCAATCAGACCGGCATAAACATTGCTTTTATTCTGGGGGGTCGTATCAGTTCCTTGCGGACGACACGATTTTGAGAAAGTAATTCTCCCAAATTTCCTGGACTGGATAGTTGGCGATGGCCTGAGAAAGTTTCACCGTAGTTTCTTTCCACCGAGCCGCTGCAACCCGTTACAGCCAGATAGAAGCCTTCACTTTCCTTTGGTTGGAAAATGCCATGAACGAGCCCGGCCATTATCGTTGCCAGACCTGCTTGATCTCAGCGGTCAAACCGTCATCCAGATCGCAGATTCCCACGGCTCACGAGATGCTTGACGAAGCGGTCTGCCTCGAATTTAGCAGCCAGTTAGAGACTGAGTTGGCACGGCTTGAATTGCGATTCGCAGACTTCGTAACTTCACGTACTCTGATGACGTCCATTCGATCCTGAATCGCTCTTCGACGTACCCCACGTGCCAGCAGTCGTTTAAATCTGTTAAGTTGAATGGGGTCTGCTGGTGTGCTGTTAGGTACCAGTGACGTATGATTCACTTGGCATTCTGTAGAGGCGTTATGTGATCGTCACCATCGATGGTCCTGCTGGAGCAGGCAAATCAAGCGTTGCTAAAATGCTGGCGAAGCGACTCGGATTTCGCTTTCTCGATACGGGAGCTATGTACCGAGCTATTGCTTGGGCTGTGCGGCGGGATCGGCTACCCACAGACGATGTCGAGCGATTGGAAGGCTTTGCCCGTGGATTACAGATCAAAGTTGGTGACGGACGTGTGTTACTGAATGGTGAGGATATTACCAATAAAATTCGCAATTCTGAAATTACAGCTTTGGTGAAGCCAATTGCTGACCATCCTGGGATTCGGCGCCACCTGATTGATCTACAGCGTCGAATCGCGGATGGCATCTCTGTGGTCACTGAGGGGCGTGATCAGGGGACCATCGCCTTTCCTCACGCAGATTGCAAGATTTTCTTGACAGCGTCACCTGACGAACGGGCCCGGCGCCGACATGCTGATTTGTTGGGAAAGGGTGAAGAAATCGATCTTCGGGAAGTATTGCAGCGACAAACGGAGCGAGACGAACGTGATAGTGCGCGCGAATTTGGCCGGTTGGAACCAGCAGTCGATGCTGTGTCTATCTGCACAGACGGCCTTTCGATTGAACAGGTTGTGAACCGGTTGGAGCGACTTGTTCGCGAACGTATGGCGTAAACCGGATGTGAGAAGGCCGGACTTCAGGAAGCCGTGTTGTCTGAACTGGGACCCTTGAGCCACAAAACCGGCAGAATTTTAGTAGTGACAACAAACTAGACTAATCACGGCCAAGTCCAATTTAGTGGGATTTCTATAAACGCTTGTGATAAACGATTTTCGCGCATTAAATCGTTAGTCCACCGTCGATATTGAGAATGGCTCCGGTCACGAAGGAGGATTCGTCAGACGCAAGATAGAGTATTCCTGCGGCGATTTCGTCGGATTCACCGAGCCGGCCCATGGGTTGACGTGAGATGAACATTTCCTTGGCAGCGACGGGATCTTCAAACGCATTAATGCGATCTTGCAGTGATGGAGTAAGCGTGGTTCCGGGATTCACACAATTGACTCGAATGTTCTTGTCGACGTAATCGATTGCCATGGCTTTGGTCAAAGCCACGACGGCGCCTTTGGAGGCACAATATCCAGCGCGGTCCTTAAGGCCTTTGACGCCGGCAATGGACGCATTGTGTACGATGACTCCACCTCCTTGTTGCAACATCTGGATGACAGCCGCTTTTGAGAGCAAGAATACTCCTCGGACGTTCACTGCCATCATGCGATCCCACTCTTCGACAGAAGTGGAATCCACGGTGCCGGGAGTCACGATTCCAGCATTATTGACCAACACGTCCAACCGCCCAAAGTGTTCGACGGTGGTGTCTACAATCTGTTGTGCAATTTCAGGTTGGGTGACGTCGCCTTGAACAAACAAAGCGGATCCACCAGCGGTGTTGATTTCATTGACGACAGCGACACCGCGGTCACTTTGCGAATTGACAACCACTTTGGCGCCTTCGCGCGCGAATAAAGTGGCGGTGGAATGACCGATCCCGACACTGGCGCCGGTGATCACAGCAACTTTGTCTTTCATTCTCATCGAGATGGCCTTTCGTCGAGATCGAGGTCGTAAAGAACGCCTTATTGTAGCGATTCGATCTTGACGCGAAAGGACAGAGCCGCAATCGGGAATTACGGCATGATTCGCCGCTGGAGGAACATGTATGTTGCACTACCAAACTGGGGCAACTTGCGGACTGGACGCCAGAGTGGTTCCAAAATAGGACGCCATCGCGACGTGTGCTTGACCTCGAAGAATCGACCAAGTGGACTCGCCAGAAGTGCAGGCAATACAACCAGGTCTCCAGCGATAGCTCCAAACAACATAAATGACATCAGCCAGCTAAATCGGGAAATCGGTACGAAGGGGCTGAACGCATAACCTAGCAAGCCCACACCACAGATGAGAGACGTTTGCAGCATGGCAGTGCCACAACGCTGATAGGAGTATCGGATAGCAGTCTTGCGGTCGTAGCCTCGGTCCAGGCCTCGACGAAACCAAACTACAAAATGAAGTGTGTCATCGACTGCGATTCCAAGCGCCACGCTGGCTGTCATCATGGCACCGATATCGATCACCACGTTGAACCAACCCAGCAAGCCAAAAACGATGACGCTAGGCACGATGTTGGGAATCATCGAGAGCGCCCCGCCTACGAAGCTGCGTAGCACGAAGATCATGGTAAAACCGACTAGAATAAAAGCTGTGACGAAACTCCATAAAAGATCGCTCAGTAGCTGAGTCTGTGCTTTATTGATCAGCGGCACACCGCCACACAACGTGGCTGTTACTTTGGGAATGCGATCGTCACGAGCTACTAATTCACCTAGAAATGGATCAATGCGAGCTTGCAGGTAATCGAGGAATTCGCCGTAGTCCATGCGTTTGCGTGCTTCGACGCGCACACTGATCCGCCATAGTTCTTCGTTTGCTGTGTCGGATAGGTAATGTACATCCTTAAAGGTATCGCGGTGTTTTTCTAGTTCACGGTTCACGAGGGTACGGCGAATCGTGCTACGAACACTGCCTCCGCTGGGGAGTTTTGGTCCGAATGAGGCTGCTGTGACGGTGCTACCAACAAAGTCAACGTCGGCGATTTCACGACGCACTAGTTCGACAAGCTGCATTCGGTCAAGCATGCGTGCGTCGTCTGATTTGGGCATCCGCAACACGACCTCAATGGGGACCATAGGACCAACCCGCTCCTGTACCCACGCGTAATCATGGATGACGCGCGCACGAGCACTAAACATGTCATGCAGGTTGACCGTTGTCTGTAAACGGGACAATCCCCAACCAGTTGCGAGGAGACACACCACACTGACAGCCGCAATCGGACGGTGGAAGCGAATGACAAAGTTTGCCCAGTGCCGCCAAACTCCTCCATCCGGCTGTTTCGGCCAAGCCGTTTGACCTGCGGGTGGAAGTGTCGTTTCTTTTTTCGCAGTGGCCCACTTCCACGCTGGCCAACGTTCCAGCCAAGCAGGAAGCAATAACATCATTACGGCCAGACCACTCAGGACACCGATGGCAGCGTAAACGCCGAATGTGTAGATGGGTTCAATGCTGCTGACGGTTAAAGAGGCCATGCCGAGGGCCGTGGTTCCTGCTGCCAACCAACAGGGTAGTAACGCATCTTTGACGGCTCGTCCAGGTGCGCCATCCAGGCCCTGATGGTCAATCGCCTCTCGATAGTAGTTGACCATATGCACTGCTGCTGATACGCAAAGAACAAAAACGAGCGATGCCACCATAAATAAAATGGAATTCATTTGTTGGCCGCTGTAAAAGACGATAGCCAGGCTGAGGTACTGGCAGAACAGCGCGATAACAAACATCATCACAGCAACTCGGGGCATGCGGATCGCGATGGCGGCGATGGCTAGGCATATTCCCCAACAGAGGAAGTTAAGTGGACGAATTGTATTGGTACTGGTGCGATCAATGGCGACCGAATCAATGGCAGGTCCGGATAGGATCACTTCGTCCTGAGAGACGTCGCATCGCTCTTGTACATTTTGGCAGATCCAGTCCACTGCTTCGTGGCGATACGCTTCTCCCTGAGTGTTCAGTAATGCAACAATACATGTTGATTCGTGGTCCGGGCCCACGAGCCAACCCTGCATCCGTTCCAGAGCACGCTCACGTTTCAGGTTAAACGGTGCGGAAGTCAATTTCCGCATCATTTCTGGTCCAGACAACACTCGTTCGAACAATTCGAGGTGTTTTGTGGAGCTTACCGGAACAGGCTCCTTCAACGCATCCACCAATGGTTCGATTTCAGGATTGTCCAGCCGGCATCCATCCCATGTGACCACCAGCATTTCGGTGGTACCAAATCGATCAACGAACCACTGAAGCCGTTTTGTCTCCTGAAAATGAGATGGTAGCCAATCGGCCATCACGTTCTCATTGCTATTGGTGGCACTCATCGCTCCAAATGCGATGAAAGGAAGTGAAATGGCGGCCAAGATGAGGAACACCAGTCCATGGCGTCGATAGAAGCTTGTCTTCATGGGGGTTCCTTAACCGTGGGGAGGCATCAACAGTGGGTTAGACATAGCACCCAGGTGCTATTTGGTTTTGTATTTCACAGGCGCTGAACAACATGTTGTTGCCACGGTTGAGAAACGGATCCGTGCGCAACAGACAAGCGTTAAACACTAGGGTGGGAGTTTAGGTGGGTGTGAAGGTAGGGGTGGTAGGTGGGATGCATGGCCGTCGTCGAACTGGTTTCCGGACTAATTGACCCAACGTTTGCTGTGATCAAATACTCTCGCGGCCGAAAACCCCGCTTGGGCAATGGGTGGGAGGGTGCCAGATTGGATCCTGTGAATCCAACTCGCAGCAAAACCTCTTTAAAAGATAAGTGACGGTTAC
>JAKVBZ010000339.1 GCA_022448645.1 Pirellulaceae bacterium | reverse complement strand
CGGCTCCACCGCCGGGTTTACGATGCGACCATTGGCTATTCGATGATGACGTGAAATTCACCCTGAACGGTCACTCGCACTCAGGAAAAACCAACTTCTTGATTGCCATTACCTTAGAGAAAATCTGGAAAGTCGGCTGAAGAGTAGAGCAAGTTTGGCGGACGACCACACAGAAAATGAAAATCCGCCTTGCCATTTACCCCAATTGTGCCAATCATTAAATGATAAAGATCGCGCTGACGCGGCGCGATGGACTAGAGGCCCACCGAGTGGTCGCCTTCTATGGCTGCCGCGACCGGTGTGGGGTTACTTTAGTAGAAAGGAGGTGGTCTGTGGAATCTGCTTCGAGTAGTAGCCAACGAGGTGGCTGTTTCTAGTGACAGCTGGCGGGCTGTCAACAAACAGCCACCCACTCGACAAGATCACCTATCGTTGATTTTGCGAGCACGCGAGGCCCGGTCTCCTGGTGAGGTCGGGCCTCGTATTTTTCCCCAAAGCGCATCACAGAAATACGATTCAGTCCCTCTCGGCATGGTGCTTCTTGCTTTCCATCTTCGAACTAACTGGATCCTGGGCGTAGTTCTCTCGTAGCAGCTCGATCAACTCTCCCAGAATCAGCAATGTCGCACCCCACACTTTCTGATGCTGCCAGGAAACTGCCGGGGCCGTCAAAGAGACTGATGGCCGCAATCTCCATAGCATCTTCTCTGGCGCCCACTTGAGTAGAGCCGCAAGTGGCACCTCAATCACTTCAGCAACTTCGGATGCATCTCTCCGAAATACCGGGGATTCAGCCAGCATTCCTACAATAGGCTGGACGCTGAAATTACTATTGAACACATAAATGGGTGACAATCGGCCACCCAATTCAACATGTTCCGTGGCAACTCCCAGCTCTTCATTCAATTCTCGCAGCGCCCCCTGCTCTGCAGACTCGCCTGCTTTTAACGCACCACCTGGAAAACTAACCTGCCCTGGATGATCCGGAAGATGGTCTGGCCTCAAGGTTAACACCAGAGTCCAACCCTGGTCGCGTGGGAAAAACAGGGCCAAGACAGCGGCTTCCCGCGCATCTGCCGATTGGGGACCTTGATGTCGGCCATAGGCGAGTTCTGGCGCATACTGGCGATGGGCCCGGACACCAGGCAAGCAGCTGCCCAAAGCCTGACGCAACGCAGCAGGAAAATCCACCGTTACGAATCCCCCTTTAAACGCACTTTTCGTGGCAAGAACAACGCTGACTCAACTCAACTGCACTAGACAATACTGTGGGAGTGTAGCAAGTCCAGCAGACGCTAGTTTTCACCTTCAAGTCGCCGAGATACGAAATAGAAATTCAGGCGGACGAGCTCCAGTCCGACGAATGCGGCAAGGCCTGCGGTACATCCGAGTACCAAATAGGTAACCCGATCGCTAGTACTCGAACCGGCAAACAAGGCACCCACACTACCCAGCCCTAGCCCTGCCGCAAAACTGAATCCATAACAGATACTGCGACGCGCGAGCGGTGTGTACTGTGCAATCAAGCTGTTGTATATCGGCTGGTGCATAAAATGAACGAGTGCAAAACCCGCTGCCGCCCACACGCGGAGCATCCCATCAGCAACACTCATCCATAACAAAAACGGAATATTCAAAACAACAACTGCAACAAGCTGTTTTTCCAGCCATGCTGGGCGCGCCCAGCGTCCAGCAACAAACTGTCCGACGCAACCGCTCAACAACACAGGCATCGCCCACCACATGCCGGTTGATGTGTAACGTGATATTTCCTCATCACTAGAACGGTCCAATTGTTCTGCCTGCACCTGATTCAAAGATTCTACTTGGAGTGTCCAGTCCGGGACTTCGCTAAGATAGCGAGGCAAGAAACTAAACACCGCGGCATAAATGAATCCTTGCAGCATGGCAAAGACAGTCAACGTAAAAAACGACCGCCAACGAGGCACAACCGTATCTGAGTCCGAATGTGCCACATTGACATCTGCCGATGATCGATGGCGCCAGGAAATCCAGACAAAGGTAACTCCCAGAAAGACACCGGGCACGGAAAGCCAGCCATAAACGGCTCTCCAGCTCATGCCTGAATCAAGAATTAACGCAGCTGCGAAAGGTGCAAATCCAATCCCCAAAGACCCGAA
>JAKVBZ010000338.1 GCA_022448645.1 Pirellulaceae bacterium | reverse complement strand
GCCGCGATCCTAGCGGAACAGTTTAAGTCGATGGATCGTTTGCGCGAGTCAACGGTGGAAGAGATCAGTGAAGTCCACGAAATCGGAGACATCATCGCGCGCAGTGTCGTTGATTTTCTCACCAGCAAGCATGGACAGGATCTAATTGCACGACTCGAGGCTGCGGGAGTGATGATGGATGCAATCACGTCAACAGCGGAACCAACCGAGCAACTCTTGGCGGGCAAGACATTAGTTGTTTCGGGCAAGCTACAAACCTACACACGAGACGAAATCCACAAAATGATCGCCGCTCATGGCGGACGAGCGGCCAGCAGTATTTCCAAGAATACGGATTACTTAGTGGTCGGCGAGAATGCCGGCAGCAAACTTGCCAAAGCGGAACAACTGGGAGTTGACGTAATTACAGAACAAGAGCTCGAAGCAATGCTCGGATCCGCATAACGCCCATCGTGTGTTACACGACAACCACTCGTTACGCGATGATATCGTGAACGACTTCACCGTGAATGTCCGTCAATCGAAAATCTCTTCCTGCATACCGGTACGTCAACGCCGTGTGATCAAGCCCCATCAAATGGAGCAAGGTGGCATGTAAATCGTGAAAATGCACCTTATTTTGCACGGCGTAGTAGCCATATTCATCCGTGGCTCCATAAGTGATCCCCGGTTTCACACCCCCACCGCACAACCACATCGTATTAGCATGCGGATTGTGATCACGACCATTGCGCTGATCTCCCTGTGACACCGGTGTACGACCAAATTCACCGCCCCACCAAACGAGCGTATCCTCTAACAGGCCCCGCTTTCGCAAATCGGTCAACAACGCGGCAATTGGCTGGTCAACTTCAAATGCATTCCGCTCATGTGCCTGCTTAAGGCCGCTGTGCTGATCCCACTTGTAGCTATGCGAGAGTTGCACGAAACGAACGCCCCGTTCAGCAAATCGTCGAGCCAGCAAACACTGCAAACCAAAATCCTTGGTGCGAGCATCGTTCAGCCCGTACATCTCACAAGTTTCAGCTGACTCATTGGAAACATCTTGAATTGCGGGTGCCTCGTTCTGTAATTGGAATGCCAATTCAAATGCTTGAATCCGACTTTCCAATTGCGAATCCGGGCCGGTGATTTCCAGATTGCCTTCATTCAGTTGGCGCAAGTAATCAAGCTCCAACCGTTGCAATTCAGGTGACGTCTTGCGAGTCACGAACGGTATCTTGGCCATCTCCGAAGCCGTACTCGCGTTTCCGATACGCGTGCCCTGGTAAGCCGCCGGCAGAAACGCGGAGCTCCAATTGTTGGAACCTCCGTGTGTCAACGACGGACAGATCGTGATATAGCCGGGTAGATTTTGATTCTCCGAACCCAATCCGTACGATAGCCAACTCCCCATGCTCGGGCGCACAAAAGTATCACTTCCTGTGTGGAGCTCCAATAAGGCAGCTCCATGCCGGGAATTCGATCCGTGTACCGATTTAAGGAAACAGAGTTCGTCAACATGGCGTGCCACATGAGGAAATAACTCACTCACATAGGCTCCGCTCTGGCCGTACTGCCGAAAAGAAAATGGCGACTTCAACAACGCTCCCGTCTCTCCAGAAACGACTCGTGGTTTCCCAAACGGCAAAGGTTTACCGTCGTCTTTCTGCAGTTGCGGCTTGAAATCAAACGTATCAACTTGAGATGGGCCGCCGTGCATGAACAAGAAGATGATCCGTTTCGCCCGTGGAGCAAAATGCGGAGGCCGCTCGGTCAATGGAGATCCGTCACCCAATGGTGTGCCGATCGATTCATCCGCCAACAAACCCGCCAGTGCCAACGCCCCAAATCCAACACCACTTCGTTGCAACCACTGTCGGCGAGTCAATGGCCGATCATGTGTCGCGTGCCAATGTTGAAATGCCTGATTCATGGTCATGAAACCTTTGCCGATCCGTCTAAATCATTCCAGGTAAGCGTATGCATTGGTCGACATGAGAACACGTACAAAGCTCCGCCAAGCCTGTTCTTGGTCCGTCATCGTGACATCACGCGTCGCCCGAAGAAAAGCTTGAGCCCTTGAGACTTCGACAGACGTTGCATCCTTACCGAACAAAATCGTGTAAGCGAATTGGATACGATCTACCTCACTCGTCGCGTT
>JAKVBZ010000337.1 GCA_022448645.1 Pirellulaceae bacterium | reverse complement strand
CGTCACCTTCACAAGTTCCATGCCGTAGTCGTTGTCTCTATCCGGTAAGGAGAGATCAGCGCGACGAACCAGCTTTTGGTTCTTAAACACCCCGTAATTGACGTGGTGGTGCCAGCGATTGAACTTCCAGACCATCTTCGACACGTCAGGGTGCACGGCGATTTGCATCTTGGATTTCTCGGTAGTCCCGCCTGAGGCGTATGACTTGCCTTCCTGCACCTTGCCCTCGGCGGCTGCAATCGCATCTGCATCGCCCGCATACTTGAGCTCAATGCTCTGGCATGGACCGTCGTGGCAGCCCTTGCACACCGCCCATAGATTTGATGGTTCCAAACATAAGTCTGGTGCTAGGCCGTGTGGCCTGATGTGGTCCACCACTGCGCTGTAGCGCTTGATTTTCCCGCTGCTGAGGTAGATGCCACACATACGGCATGTCCAACTGTCCCGCTCAAGGATTTGTGGCCTGACACGCTGCCATGCGCTTGTGTCGTGGATGCGGGCCATTCATCTACTTCCTGTCTTGTTGAGGTGAGACGGCTTCCCGCAGTGGGATTGCAAAGGCTCGCTGAAAACGCGCAAGCTCAGTTCAACACAAATTTGAATTTCCCCTGCTCACCCTCGCCGCTTTCGTTTGAGCGTCATTCGGCTGTGCAGGGTTCTGTTGTCCAAAGGAGCAGCGCAGCGCCTTTGGACAGCACGGTTCTGCATCGCCGATTGTAAGCGTGGAAAGAGGCAAGGAGCAGGAGGAAAATCCCCCTGCTTGATGTTGGGCAGAGCCGTAGGTGAGAACGAGGGCCGGAAGTGCTCCGGCCTTCGTGTAAGCTTAGGTTAGGCGAATATAAAGTCTTCGACGGAGAGTTGGCTAATCGTCATGTCTTCAAGCAAAATCTTATGCCCACCTTCTTTGATAACAATGCAATTTTTTCCATTCAAAACAGTGTTATAGTATTGGTCGAAGTCAGAGATGCTATTTATGCGTGTCCCACGGAAGTCCAGTTGATCCACGCTAGAATCAAAGTCGAGGATTCGATCTGTTTCCCCATTCACCAATGCCTTGAAAACAAAGTTGTCGGCTCCGCTTCCGCCCCATAGGCTATCATTGCCGGAGCCTCCAACTAGGGTGTCGTTTCCTTCGTCTCCCAACAGGATATCGTGACCAGCCCCGGCGCTTAAATAATCTTGATCCGCTCCTCCGGAGATGAAGTCGTCTCCGCCACCTGAACCGATGGTGTCGTTTCCGCCGTCTCCCCAAATTGTATCGACATCATTTCCACCTCCGATGTTGTCGTTACCCGACCCTCCGTACACTTCGTCATTGCCGTTGTGAGCCGAGATGTGATCGTTTCCATCCCCTCCGAAGATAGTGTCGTCTCCATTACCAGCAACGATGCTGTCGTGACCTATACCGCCGTAAATAATGTCGTCACCATCGGCGCCTTTGAGGAAGTCATTTCCGTCTTCCCCGGAAACAAGGTCGCCGGAAGCTCCTCCGGTTATGATGTCATTTCCGTCACCACCAGAAATAAGAACGCTGGTGTTCAATCCCTCCGCCGTTATCGAGTTGTTCCTGGCATCGCCAATTGCGCCATCATAGCCACCTGAGGAAATAGTATAGTTTGCAGATGCCAATGAGGTAATTTGCAGGTAAGTTTGCACTTCTCCGTTTTCGAAATCATACCGAACTTCGGTGCTTGTCTCAGAAACTGTATACCCTTGTCCGTTATACCTAAGGGAAACATCTCCTACGCCGCCAACGGACACTTCTCCGTTTCGCGTGAACGACGCCGTTCCCAGCAGTGTGCTCCCAAATATCGATACGTCATTGCTGTTGTCGTCGTATGTAGTGCCATCATCATAGGTGAGGTTAATTTGGCTGAACCCCAAGTCCGCCAAAGTTTGCAATTCACCTGCGTCGGCCACACCATTGGAATTTGCGTCATGCCAAACACGAAGCTCAGACCAAACAGTGTCCGCCGCTGACAAAACACCATCTCCATTGCCGCCAAGCTCGGCGAGGGTATCAAACATTGCAAGAGCTTGAAGGTCCGTCACCTCTCCGGTTGGCAGCCATTCCGTAAACGCAAGTTCCTGCGTCATGTTGATTTGATTATCACCGTCTCCGCGCGATCCGTCAGCGTTCAAATCG
>JAKVBZ010000336.1 GCA_022448645.1 Pirellulaceae bacterium | reverse complement strand
ACTGGTCACTGCTTCGTCTCCCAGGAGTGTCGTAATGTTTCGCACAATTGTGGCGATGTGGGTCGTACTGATTGCAGTACAGACAGAACGCATACATGCCCAGGACGCCTATGAGCTCAAGATCCCACTCGGCCTCAAGGCGATGAAGTTCCCTGCGGACAACCCTTTGACCGCCGCGAAGATCTCGCTGGGTAAACAACTCTATTTTGATAAACGTCTATCGATTGATAACACTGTCTCCTGTGCGAGTTGTCACGATCCGAAAAAGGGCTGGTCCAACGGAACTGCTTTTGCGACTGGCGTCCGAAATCAAGTTGGTGGACGGAGCGCACCTTCGATCATCAATGCGGGATACCAGACACGGGCGACTTTCTGGGACGGCCGCGCTGCGCAATCCAAGCGGCGTTCCAACAACGCTCTGGAAGCTCAGGCTCTGGGTCCGATACAAAATCCAATTGAAATGGATATGAAACTGGAAACGTTGATCCCGAAGCTGAACAAGATCGATGGATATCGCAAACAATTCCAGGCAGTCTTCGGAAGCGATGCGACGGCAGATGGCATCGCCAAAGCCATTGCCTCTTTTGAGCGTACGGTTCTCAGCGGGAACGCTCCTTACGACCGCTATAAAGCTGGTGACAAAGACGCTCTTTCGGAACCCGCACAGCGTGGACGGCAAGTCTTTTTCAACAAAGCCAATTGCAGTGCGTGTCATATCGGTGGCAACTTTACCGACAACGGCTACCACAACCTAGGAATCGGCACGGACCAGGACAAACCAGATCCTGGCAGAGTCACGGTCAGCAAACTCGAAGGTGACACGGCGGCATTCAAGACCCCTTCGCTGCGAGAAATCGCCCGCAGCGCGCCCTACATGCACGATGGGCGGTTCAAAACGCTCGAAGAGGTCATTGATTTTTATTCCAAAGGAGGAATCAAGAATCCTCAGTTAGACGAAGAGTTATATCCACTGAAATTGTCCGATCAGGACAAAGCTGATCTTGTGGTTTTTCTGAAGGAGGGCTTAAGCAGTCCTGAATACCCCGATACGGAGCCACCCCAGTTACCAGAATAGGCTCTTGCTACAATTCCAAGTCGCGCTTTGAGGCACGACAATTGACCTTGAAACTTACTTGCTCATCTCGAGGAGACCAAACGGTGAGACTACTTTCTTTTTCCAGCCTGGCAATCTTGTCCCTCCTATGGGTCACGACCGTTCGTGCCGACCATCACGTTGAAACCATCCTGGATGGACTCAACAATCCATGTGGAGTCGCTATTCAACCCGAAACCGGTGACGTATTCGTTGCTGACAGCGCCGCAGGTAAAGTCGTCCGTGTTAAAGATGGTAAAGCCAGCGATGTCATCGTTGAATTCCCGCTCGGCTCCTACGGCAAGGGTCCGAAATTCGCAATCGGTCCGTTGGGGTTGCTGTTCCTTGACAAAAACACACTGGTTGTCGGTGGTGGCGGTGCCGCTGACGGAGAAGAAATCCTCAGTGTGTTCACAATTGGTGACGCCGGCGCCGAAGCCAAAAAGGCAGATGCCACAGAACAGACATTTAAACTTGAAGGGAAAGACGAGCTCAAGGGCGAGGGCAATTTCTACGCCATCACCCGCACCGAGACCCATGTTTACGTCACCTGTAACGGGGACGACACCAAGGGTTGGGTCGCACGGGCCGCTATCAAGGATGGCAACCGTCTGGAAAACTACGAACGTTATCTCGCTACCAAAGAAGCGACTGAAGTCGACGCCCCCGTGGGCATCGCCTCTTCACCCGATGATGCCTCTTCCAAGTTCATCGTCGTGGGCCAGATGGGAGAGATCAACCAGGAAGGCGACTCGCTCCTGACCTTTTACAGTGAAGACAAGAAAATGCTACTCAACCTGGAAACGGGTTTGAATGACATTACGGCCCTGGCCTATAGCACCAAAGCACGCGGTTCACGCAAACAGCTATACGCGCTCGACTTCAGCTGGCTCGACACAAAGCAAGGCGGAATTTTCCGTCTCGTCGACGATGGCAAAGGTGGCGTCCAGGCCAAGAAGATCGCCGGTTTGGACAAGCCGACCGCTATGGCATTCGGTGCGGACGGCGTACTTTACGTCACCGTGATCGGAACCAAAGCCGAAGGCGCAGAGAAA
>JAKVBZ010000335.1 GCA_022448645.1 Pirellulaceae bacterium | reverse complement strand
CGGCCACTTGTCGACCGATTACTACGAGACGTCCGTTCAGGAACATTTGAATGCCCGAGGAGAGAACCGCTTTTTCGTGCAGTTCCTCAGGTTGGTACGACTGTCTCCCTCCAGGACCAGCCTCACGTTCAGTTTCAATGTGCGCAGACAATCCGCGGAGCTGCCGAAAGAAGACCTTCTGAAGAAACACTACACCAACACGGGACGGGTGTTCGTTATGGAAATGATTCATTGGAACCATCGCAAACAGCGAATGCAGGAGACTATTCTGAAGCCGTTTGACCCGTTTTTGCACGGCGCATGGGTGCGTGATGTACAACTCACACCGGAACACAAGATCGTTGTGTTACCCGGCCAGCCACCCTACAACACCATCGCAACTTTCACGTTCCATCAAGACGGTTTTCGGATTGAGCGAACCGATAAGGACGGCAAACCAGAACCCATTGCCAGGTCCTGGAGGGCCAAGGAGACCTACAAAGTTGTCCCGGCGGAAAAAGTGACCGGCTTGACGCCAAAACCCTAGGCTTTGCTATTTCTCGGCCCTACCGTGAAGCCGGGCGGTCAGCTGTGCTCTGCTGCCGAGAGTCACCGCCGCCGCCTCTCCCAATTCCGTTGGCTGTGGCCCGCTGGCGGCATGTGGCGCCGTTGGCGTGTGGCCAGCAACCGGCCCCGTACCGGCGCTTCGACCCGTAATCGCACAAGCAGGGCATCGCGGCACGACACGGACCTTCGCGGAAAACGGTATTGCGCGTTTCACAGGCTATTTGCACCCTACCTGTGAATGGCATGGGCACTCCCATGCGTGTGAACACCGCTAATTCGATGTCTCCACAGGCAGGCGTGTCACCCCAATGTCTTCCTTGTTGATCGAATAGATGACGCAGAGCTGGTTTTTGAAGACGACCGCGTGGGGATACTGCCAACCGTTGGACTTTCCCCTGCCACTAAATCGGTGCGTCGCTGGCTCGCCTCGCAGAACAAACGCTCGGTCGAACACTCTGCCATCCTTACTGAACGCGATCGTTAGCAGGGTCCGATTGCCCGTGCCGAAGCGACGACTTCGACCGGCGCCAGGATTGCTGATGATGTAGAACTGACCGTCTGGCAAGCGTCCAGTGCAAAATCGCGCTCTGCTGTCAGCAAAGTTGGTCCTTTGCGGTACGCTCCACGAAACCCCGTTGTCCTTGCTGACGCTGGCATAAAGATAGCCGCTTGTATTGCGAAACGGAGCTACGATCGTCCCGTCGTGACGGACGAAAGGGCATGGCTCACTCCAACGGAAGATTTCCTCTCCGATTGGCTTCGCCTTAGCTGGTTCGATTCGGCCTTCTTTCCAAGGACCCAGGCCATTGGGGTTATCGGAATAGAGCATCAGCATTCTTGATTTGTCAGTACGTCTACGAGGTCCTGTGGCTTCACCGGTGAGCAGTAATCTGCCATTGGTTAAACGTATGGGCGACTCCATAAATGAGCCGCTGGCAATACGAATCGGCTTGCTCCAGTGCGTTCCATCGCGAGTTGTGCGAGCGAACAGCGTGCTTTCGGACTCTAACAGACTAAGGATCGGCGTACCTTTTCTATGTGTGTAGTACGCCACCAGCGTCTGTCCGTGAACGTGAAACCCGCCAGCACCGGAGGATTCCATTTTCTTGTCCTTTGGTTCGAACAGCACGCGAGGTTTTGACCAGTTGGATCCATCCGAGCTCGTGGCAAACATGACTCGCTGACCGGGATCGTCTTCATGTCCTTCTTTGCCGTTGGACCAACTGCAAAACAGCTGCCCTCGGAAGACGACGAGGCTGGGATGGTGCGAGTAGATTCCAGTCTTACTATTGGCCCGATAAACGATCGCCCGTTTACTCGCCAGCGACTCCAGTCCCAACGTTTCCTTGTTCTGCAGGTCAAACAGTCCATCAACGGCGCGCAACGGTGCTTTGACTTCATCGCAGTGCACTGGACGGGTTAAGCCAGCCAAGGCCATCAAGGCCACAAAGATCGTTCTGGTATTCATGTTTATACCATACCTGACTCAAAGACTCTCGGCGCAACTCTGCCATTCCGCGCCTCCGCGATCCCTGACACTGGTATTCACAGAAATCACTTTTTTACCGTTCACGGGCAAACTCAGGAGAACGTCCAAAACGAC
>JAKVBZ010000334.1 GCA_022448645.1 Pirellulaceae bacterium | reverse complement strand
AAAAACGTCGGGCAGACGTCGACCGCGGAGGCCCTCCAACCTGCCAGCGATCTTTCCTATCCCGAGCAGGTCGAAGCCGTCTTTGCTGGGCATGACGAATCAATGCCGACTGTCCTCGCAGATGAATCTTCTGATTTAGAGCTATCTCTGGACGGAAACAGCGTCGACAAGCTCTTTGCCTAAGAGTTGATCTATCAACGCTTGGCGACTCATCCATTCTGACTTCATCCACAGGTCTCACCGGATCGGTCAGTGATCGACCGTGACGGATTCTGCGTAAACGAGTTCTCCAGAACGACCGTCGAAGTACTGGAAAATCACCTGTGGGTGTGGATAGGCAACAAGTCGTTTACCGCCGAGTTGCTTGGGCATGTTGAATACGTTGTTGACCTGAACGACGCAAAAATGCGGGTACAGACGTTGCAGCCGTGGAACGTCGGGCAGAATGTAGCTGCTCCATCGGATGTCACATTCTCTGGGGCCGAACTTGAATTTTCCGGTGGCAGGTCGATCGCTTTCGTCATTGACGGGGACGTGGTTGACACTGTTGTGAGGACCGCAGCAGAATTCCCAAATGTTGTCGGTGACCTTGATGGCGAAGCTGTTGTGAAGATCTCCGGTCATCACGAATACTTTTTTGCCTAGCTTCTCCCATTCGTCGATGAGCATTTCGCGTTCATCAAAGAATCCTGTCCAGGCTTCTTCTTTGTTGGCATTATCTGCCTCAAATCCTCCAGCACCACTGTGGGGAATCATGAAGGGAACGGAAGAAATCACAAAGAAAAAATCGGCATCACTTTCCTTCATAGATTTGAGCAACCATTCACGTTGTGGCTTTCCGAGCATGGAGACTCCTTCCTTGCCACGGTTGCGAACATCATGCATATCCCGATCACCACGAGTATCGATCAAATAGAACTCACAATTGGACACCCGAAATTTGCCATAGCTTCGGCGGCCGATGGAGTAGCTGATACTTTCGTCATCAACCTTGGCCGGCATGTGGAGGCGGAGGTGGTGTGCGTCAACGACCTCAACAATATCGTAGACATACGAGTTCTTATTGCCTTCGTCGTTGTCAAACTTCATGTCATTGACACCCGCTTCAGGCGTGCCCCAATGGACATGAAGGTTGAGCATTTCATCGAGTGGTAGCTTGGTGAAGTCAGCATCAGGATCGTGCAGCAGATCGCTACCGGCCTTCATGGTTGCTTTGCCGAAATGGATACGATGTTTGTGTTCCATCGGGTTCGCCCAGCCGAGATAGTCGTGCCAGGCATACGTGCCAATGTCTCGAAATACGGTGCGGCGATGGCGTTTCCCTTTCTCGCCAGCTCCCCAGATATCATTGACCAGTTCGTGGTCGTCGAAGGTGAAATAGCTGGGGACATTCCGGTGCCACTTTGCGAGTTCGACACCTCGACTCAGGTACAGCTTGTAGTTTTCCCAGACCCCGACCACCGTTGGCATGATTTTGACGGGCACGGGCAAGGCTGATAGCCCCATGGAAAGTCGCCAAGCCTCGGCGGGATGCGTCCGCAATTCTTCGTACAGCCAGTCACCGTTCATGATGTGAAAATGAACCTTGTCAGCCCAATCACGATTCAGGTGTTCGTAGGTTGTAGCTCGATGGCCACCACCATGCATGGGATTCTGGTTTGCACAGGAGCCGATCTCGAAACGAAAGTTGAAAAGGCCTTTGGGGTTGTGATCTTCGTTTTTGGATTCCTCGCTGCTGGGCAAGGTCCGGAATTTCCCGGGTAAGCCGTGCGGGAGATCGTTCACGAAGACTTGGTAGTGGTAAACGGTATCCGCGTTGAGCCCCTTGATCTCAACGGTTCCGGTGTTGTCGTGTTCCACGGTCGTCAGCGTCGGCGGGCTTTGTTGATCAAGGTTCGCCGCGGAGGTACCGTATCGCACATAGAAGGGGCCCGCTTCCGATGTTCGCCCCCATACGCGAATCGAGTTTGAGGTCGACATGCCAAGCATGGGGCCGTGTGTCAAACGAATGGGGTCGCGCCGTGTTTGTGCGGATAGTTCAAGGTTCAGCACGACGACCAGGACAAGAAAAGTCAGCGGAGCCAATCTTGAATTCTGGCCGTGGCCACTGATCCAGTTGAATTTGGTCTTGGGAAGATTGTGAGCCATGATA
>JAKVBZ010000333.1 GCA_022448645.1 Pirellulaceae bacterium | reverse complement strand
GAAGCAGACGGTTCCCGCAATTACGCTGACCGACGTAGCCGCAGTGGGCGGCCAAGTGATGCTCCATGCTACAGAACTGCAAGGCAGCGGGAATATCACAGCAAGTTTGCCAAATATATCGATCCCCGATCAAAGTGATGCTTATCTTTTGCTTGACGGAGTTGGAATCGCGAACACCCTCAACATGGGGAAGGTGACGATCGTCGGTGGCGGGGCCATGCCCAGCGATATGACATTTACTGAGGATGATGGTGTCCCATCGCTCGTTGTGTTGCAATCTTACGGGCAACCTGTCGGCGACTCCACTTCGGGTCCCGCGATTGCAATAAACGACACCATGCTCAATGACGCAGGATCGGTGCAAATTACGAACGACAAAGGGGCGTTAGTTCAGATCGCGCCAATCAATGCGCAAACGGTCTCCATCAGTACTCCCAATTCTGCCTACATTGTCAATACTCCAGCCGACTATTACGGATCAAGCGGCGAGATCAGGGACTACTGGACAGCAGGTACTCAGCTTGTACAGGACGGCGATTTTGAATCGCCATCAACGGGTGGCTACGTCTATAACCCGACCGGAACGGCTTGGGATTTCAACGGATCTACCGGTGTTTCAGCAAACAACAGTGGCTTCACATCGGAGAACCCCGATGCTCCACAGGGCAAACAAGTTGCTTTCGTTCAGGAGACAGGGGAACTCAATCAGTTGATCGCCAGCATGACTGGTGGTGCCACTTACGCCATTCAATTTGATGCTGCTCAGCGGGCCGGCTATCCCAACCAGACCATTTCTATCGCCCTCGATGGGCAAGAACTCTGTGAGATCACCCCAACCTCGACTGACTATGAATCCTACTCTTGTTCATTTCAGGCACCTGCCAAGGAGTCACCAAATGAGAATTCCCTGCTGTTAACAGATGGTGTGCTAAGCACGTCAACCGCTTTCTGGCATCAGGAACAAGTGGTATTTCCGACGTCAGGGTCGATGACCATAGACTTCACTTACCAAGCGGGGGGCGACAAAGCAGCGGACGGAATTGCATTGGCATTTCAGATCGAAGGTGTCGATGCGATTGGCAGTGTTGGTGGTGGTTTGGGGTATGTTGGCATCTCTGGCCCCACAGCGGCTTATCAGATCAATCTTTACGATGGTCACGTCCAAGGATCGAACTTTGTCACCACCAATACTTCAACCGAATATTTGGCAACGAATCCGGTCAGCTTTAACAGCGGGAATTCGATTGAGGTACAGTTGGTCTACGATGTCGATTCGAATACCGTGACGGAAAAGCTCACCGATACCACGACCAACGAAACGTTCACAAGAACGTATGACAATATTGATCTGAGCTCGGTGCTTGGTGCGGAAGCGTACATCGGATTTACTGGAGGTGATGGTGGAGCGACGTCCACGCAAACAGTGACCAATTTTTCCCTGTCCATGAGTGAATCCAGCCCAGAGTTGTTGGTTCAGGGTTTTGGCAATTGGGAGGCCAATGGTAGTCGGCTTCTCACTGTGACCCGTTTAGAACCGAGTGGTGAGGATGAAACCGTCTTCTTGGACAACATGGTCTTATCAACCAATCCAAACGGCTTCGTACCTGGACTTAATTCCTATGTTCAGGACTATACGGCGGATCTTGCTGCGACGACTGCAGCCAATGTTCTCTATCTGAGCGAGTCGGGCAGATCGAGTTCCATCGATTTTTCAAGCTGGCTGTACAACACCGGTAATCATGCGATCAACGTGAACACCAATGTTTCTCCCGGAAACTACGGGAGTAACTATCCCCGAAAAGCCAATGATAACTATGGTTCCACTCAGCAAGGTAGTGGGATTATCTTCTTCGGAAGCGAGATTCCGTATTTGTGGACAGGGGCAACGCCCAATATTTCAGGATCAAACTATCTGACGGGTGGCCTTGGTTACGCGGGCACATTGAGCAATGCACAAACTTACAGCGCGAAAGCCAGTGGTAATCCGTCTGATTCATCCTTGAATGTCACGCAGGGGACGGGGCCTCAAAATGACAATGTGTCGCCGGGACGCGGGATTTTTCCTGTCGTGCCTGCGTACTTTCCAACCTCTGTTTCGGTCACCAACCCTGAAAGCCGATCACTTGGGGGAAGTGGAATCAATGCTGGTTCTTTGGATGTGACCGCGCA
>JAKVBZ010000332.1 GCA_022448645.1 Pirellulaceae bacterium | reverse complement strand
GGAAAGACGAGGTCGCAAGCTTTCATGATGCGCGTGATGCGATGGATGAATAGGTCGGTGGCGATGCCACCCGAGTACATTGAATAGTTTCGCCATTCAAAATAATGGTGTGGGTTCCAGGGGGTGCGGGGAGCTCCTCCTAACCAGGCTTTCCAGTCAAGATCGGTGGGTTTGGGCTGATCGGAATCTAAATTTGGCACGCGCCAAGGACCTTGCTCGCCGTACCGACGCACGTATTCAATCTGTGCTTGCACGACCTGACCCAGGATACCTTCTCGGATGGCTTGTCCGGCGGTGCGATAGCTGTCGTCCGACATGGCTTGAACGCCCACTTGAAGCGGCAGCGATGTTTCTTTTTGTTTGCGAACGACTTTTAATGCCTCTGGAAGAGTATGTGTCATCGGCTTTTCGGTGTAGACCGCTTTGCCGGCGTCCATCGCCTCCAGGATCATTTCACAGTGCCAATGCTCTGGGGTGGCAATTGTCACGTAGTCGATATCATCGATTTCGAGTACTTTCCGGAAGTCTTGAAACGCCTGCTTGGCACCTACTTTGGCTGCGCCTTCGTCGGCTCGCGTTTTCCAACAATCGGCAACCGCAATCGGTTCCAGGTTGTTTTTTTCGGCGAGGTTACGAATCGCCGCGAAGTGGTTCCCTGCCATTCCACCGGCGCCTAAGAACCCAATTCGGATTCTTTCGTTGGCACCAATGACCTTACCGTAGCTTTTTGCTGTCCACTGCACGGCTGCAGCGGCTGCGGACGTTGATGCGAGAAACGACCGCCGGGATACATTGGGGAGAGGATTCTTCATCGACAGACAGAGCTCCAGAGGTACACCAAGGGAAGAAAGGGGAGTTCGGGACGGTCGCGTGATTTGCGCATCCTTTATCCTATGTTAGGCGATTGGTTGGCTACAAGGAACCGTCTCCGTCGATGCGCCGTTTCCCCTAGTTCTCAGCATCGTTCCGTTTCCACAGCTGGACGGTTATTCGTGATGGGTTTGTGGTGAACGATGAAATCGGTATTTGCTGTCACGAGAAAGTGTCAATCAGGACGAGACGTCACGTTGACATTGCGACCTGTTTTTGATCTGCTTTTCCCTTGTCAAACGACCTTCAGACAATGGCGACCGGTATTTAATGCTGTTTCAACTTTTACTTTGGTTTATTGGGCTTTCCGCCGTTGTTGTGGTGGCGGGGACCTACTTGTCCCGATTTGCGGACGTGTTGGCCGAACGAACGGGTGTGGGGCACACCATGGGCGGAATGCTGTTGTTGGCGTCCGCGACCAGTTTGCCGGAGTTGGCCGTTGATTGTAAGGCTGCCTTGATTGGGGAGCCGGACATCGCCGTCGGTGCTGTATTGGGAAGCTCAATTTTTAACCTGCTGATTCTCGGTACGCTCGATTTGCTCCTTGTGCGTGGTGACAGAATTATTTCGCCACGGTCGTCGAGTCATGTTTTGCCGGCGGTGACCACGGTTCTGCTGTCTGCCATTGTGGTCGCATTCATTGTGCTCGACTTACCGCTTCAGATTGGAGCCATTGGGTTAGGAACCTTGTTGGCATTCCTGTTTTATTTTTTCTGTCTGCGGATGATCTACATTGAGCAGATGACGGGTGAGCGCGAAAATGATGACCTTAGCGACGACACGAATGCGATGTCGACGCCTATTGCAACGGCCGGCTATCTCGCCTCCACAATTGTCATCTTGTTGTCTGCGAGTGCGTTGGCGCCGACGGCGGCAGAGTTGGCCAAGGTCACGAATTTAGGTGGAACGTTTATCGGCAGCACTCTTATTGCACTTACCACGTCGTTGCCCGAATTGGTAACGACCTTTGCGGCCATTCGATTGGGAGCATTCGACATGGCATTCGGTAACATCTTGGGAAGTAACGCGTTCAATGTGGCGATTTTGTTTCCCGTCGATTGCGTCTACACCAGCGGCACGAAGTCACTTTTAAGGGATGCCAAAATTTCTAACGCGCTCACGGGTAGCGCCGTGATCATCGTGACGTCGATCGTCATTATGGCTTTGATCTTTCGGCCTCGCCGTCGCAATCGCTGGCTGGATCCAGGACCGGTGATGGTGGTGGTTTTGGCAGCTGTCTCGTTTGTCATCCTCTACTATCTCACGCCTCGAGCGCTGCAATAGATCGCAAACCCCGGTGGGTT
>JAKVBZ010000331.1 GCA_022448645.1 Pirellulaceae bacterium | reverse complement strand
GCTTTGACACGATTCCTGATTGTCCGCTTCCCTTGAATCAGCCAACTGTTGCGAACCGTTTGAAGACCGCGGGTTACGTTACCGGGATGGTTGGTAAATGGCACTTAGAGCCTAACGCCTTAAGTTTGAAGTGGGCTAGGGAGAACCAGCCTGACGGTATTTCCGGGCGACGAGTTCGTGTGCGTCGTGATTTGGCAATGCCGTACTTTCCTCAAGCTCGTGGGTTTGACGAGTTTTTTATGGGGCAGATTCATCGTTACTGGTCCAATTATGACCTGGCAGGAAACGATTTGAAGCGAGACGGGCAAACGCTTGAAGAGCAGCGGTTCCGCGTTGATGTGCAAACGGATGCAGGCCTTGCGTTCATTCGTCGCAATAAGTCGCATCCGTTCTTCCTGTACCTTGCATACTATGCGCCCCACGTTCCCCTAGAGGCAACGAAAAAATATCTAGGTCGTTTCCCTGGCAAGATGCCGGAACGACGGCGTACGGGGTTGGCAATGATCAACGCGGTTGACGAAGGAATCGGCCGCATCATGAAACTACTTCGCGATGAGGGAATTGCTGATAACACGTTGGTTATGTTTACGAGTGACAACGGCGCTCCACTTGGTGCCCAGCAGGGGGAAATCATGGCTGACATTTTGCCGGTCAACAAGCCTGGTCCGGCGTGGGACGGATCTCGCAACGACCCGCTGACCGGTGAAAAAGGAATGTTGTCCGAGGGTGGTATTCGAGTGCCTATGATTTGGTCATGGCCTGCTCGCTTGCCCAGCGGTAAAACCGTTTCTGAGCCAGTCATCAGTCTCGACATGACAGCCTCGGCTCTGGCAGCGGCAGGAGTCCGTGAGCGAACCGGTCTCGATGGAGTCGACCTGGTGCCGCATCTTACTGACAGGGACGTTAAGCCTGTCGACCGAGATCTTTATTGGAGGTTTTGGAACCAGTCAGCGATTCGCAGCGGAGACTGGAAGTACATCGTGACCGGCAGTGGCCGTCAGTTGCTGTTCAACCTGCGCCGCGACAAAGAAGAAAAACATAGCCTGCTGGCTGAACAGCAGGAGCGCGCCGTTGCGATGCGGGCAAAGCTGATTCGCTGGACGAATCAGTTACGGCCAATCGGGTTGCCAGTCGACGAACCCAATGGCCAAGAGAGACGCTGGTACGAACACTACTTCCAGGCCACCGGACAGGTTCCCATCAAGTAAGTGTTTTTTTCGAGAACAGGTTTGAGTAGCGCAAGTTGTTCAAACCTGTTGAGCCATCAAGTGTTAATAGAGTGTTGATTGTTTGGTGCTTGTTTTTTGGTTAAGCTGCCAACTAACCCACGTTACGATCTCCTTCGAGAGGAATCATCGAACTCCTTATGCCAGCTTACGATCATCTTCAGCTTCGTTTTGGAGATATCCACAACCATTGTGGAATCTCGTATGGCCATGGATCGTTGGAAGACGCGCTAGCTAATGCGAAGCAACGGCTTGATTTCGTATCGATTACGGGGCACGCCCACTGGCCAGACATTCCGCCGGACCTAAGCCAGGTTACGGTCGACTATCACTTAAATGGTTTCAATCGATTGAAGAACGTTTGGCCACAAATGATGGAGACCTTGAAGGCTGAAAATGAAGAAGGTCGCTTTGTGGTCTTTCCGGCTTTCGAAGTCCATTTCACGGCGACTGGTGATCGCAATATCATCTATAAAGATCTCGCTGGAGAAATTCTGTATCCCACGAGCCTTGAGGACTTGCATCGGCAATTGAAGGATCTGAGAGAACAAGGCATCGATACATTGGCGCAGCCACACCATATTGGCTATCGCCAAGGAACGCGAGGTATCGATTGGGATTCTCATGACTCTGAGTTTGCACCGTTTGTCGAACTGATCTCGATGCATGGTTGCTCAGAAACCAATGAAGGGACGCGCCCCTTCCTGCATGTGATGGGGCCTTCCGATTGGCAGAGCACGATTCAGTATGGTTTAGAGCAAGGCCATGTTTTTGGCGTTACTGGTGGCACGGATCATCACAGTGGTCATCCCGGCAGTTACGGGCATGGACTGACCGGGCTATGGACGTCATCTTGCACACGTGACGCGATTTGGGATGCCTTGTATAGTCGTCGCAGCTATGCCTTGACGGGTGATCGAATCGGATTGCAGTTTTCAATCAATGACG
>JAKVBZ010000330.1 GCA_022448645.1 Pirellulaceae bacterium | reverse complement strand
GGTTTCCACGTACACGAAATTGTTCCTGTACCTCCGCGCGAGCAACACGGCGTGTCGCATCGAAGATCAACGCCTGGCCGGTGGCGCCCAACTGCTGTTCCTCGGTAAGTGCCAAACAACTCGAAACACGTTCCCGCAAGCCACACCGTTGGTCCAACTCAATGGCAGCCCACAAGTCATCCTCCGCGGTGGCAATCGTACGAACCAGGGCGGCCGCCAATCCGACGACCAGAGCGCCACCGATCCAAACTATTGCCCATCCGCCGGCGGAGACGGGTATCGGCAATAGTTTCTTCGTCAGAATCGCGACCACAGCCAACAGCAGGGTAACCGTTAAAATGCGTGGCGCCAGCGAAACGAATCTTTGCGCTACGAGACGGCGGCGTGCCAAGTGAATCTGTTTTCTTAGATCGTCCATTTCAAACCACACCCCACCCAGGCAGCAATAGAATCAGCGAGGCCTTCTAAGCATTGTAGACAATCTACCACTGGAACAAGTGTTAGCAGCTACCTCCGTTTACGGTATATGATAGAGAACGTCGAGAAACTAATCCGTTACCTCGCGGGTCCGCTGCCGAGGACGACCACGCCACGTTCAGGAGATACGATGATGGGCACCGCCGTCGAGTCTAATTCGCTCGGTGATCCAGGAGACCGCCCCGAAGCGGAAATCGTCATCTTTGACGGCAACTGTCGTTTTTGCTTGGCCCAAGTCCAACGACTCGCACGTTGGGACTACCGAAGCCGGCTAGCCTTCCTCTCGCTGCACGATCCACGTGTGACCGAATGCTGCCCGGAACTCACCCACGAACAGCTCATGGAAAATCTGTATCTAGTAGATCGAAACAAAAACTACCATTATGGTGCGGCCGCGTTTCGCATCCTTAGCCGGCGACTGCCAATTCTCTGGCCTATCGCTCCAATCCTAAACTTCCCAGGAACGCTGCCGTTTTGGCAGTGGACTTATCAGCAGATCGCCAAACGTCGCTACCGTCTGGGACAGACGTGCGACGACGGTCAGTGCAAAGTCTAGCTCTACTGGAAGTAACGCACCGCGTTACGAAACACGGCCAGTCCGTCGGCAGAGGCGTCGACTGGTCGGCGTGTCCATTTCGGATGATGTGTGCGTTCGATAAATCGCTCCGGGTGAGGCATCAGACCAAGTATGCGTCCGGTGGCGTCACAAATCCCCGCCACGTTCCCTTGTGATCCATTGGGATTCCAGGGAAAGGGCAGGGGAACACCATTCGTTGGAACTTCAGACTCCGCATGAGCGTAGCGGATTGCCAATTGTCCATTACTTGCCAAAGCCGACAATTGATGCTCGTCGCGCGTCACGAACTTTCCTTCGGCATGTGCGATCGGCAAATACATACGTTCGATCCCATGTAAGAAGGGTGAATGACGACCGTCGACTTCCAAGTGAACCCACCGATCCTCAAACCGCCCCGAATCATTCCACGTCAAAGTCGCAGGCGTCGGATGACCTGCAGCCAGCAGCCCCGCTTTGAGTAAGACTTGAAAACCGTTACAGATTCCCAGCACCAATTTGCCATCGTCGCGGAACTTCTGAAACACATCGATTAAGTGGTGACGAATCTGGCCCGCCACAATACAACCTGCAGCAATATCATCGCCATAGCTAAAACCGCCAGGCAGACATAGTACCTGGTAATCCGTCACCATTTGTTGTGATTCGAGCAAACGATTGATGTGCACGACATCGGCCACTGCGGCGCCCGCACGTTCAAACGCGAAAGCCGTTTCTTGATCACAATTGGTTCCCGGTGCCCGCAGGATGAGTACTCGAGTCATGGCATCTTCCGCCGTATTTGGTTCCGTGTTGGAGGTGGTAGCGTCGGCAGTATTAAGACCAATCCAAGGGTTCCTTCCACGCTCGTCTAAGTTCATCGATGGAAATGTCGATCAGCGTCTGACCGTCAAAACCAATCGTCAGTTGCGGTGCTTCATTGGACGCAACCTCCCCGATACGGCCAAACGGCACTTCCGCCAACAGTCCTTCAAACTGCTCGGCTTTCGACTCCGGTACCTCACAGATGAAACGTGAATTGGATTCAGCAAACAGCAGGACGTCGGCATTTCTGACCAAAGCATCGCAGACAGGAACCGCTGTGAGCGACACACGAACTCCGACATTCCCCGCAAGTGCCATCTCC
>JAKVBZ010000033.1 GCA_022448645.1 Pirellulaceae bacterium | reverse complement strand
GTGGACACACGTAGCGGCGACGTATGACGGAACCACCTTGACGCATTACGTTGACGGAAACTTGATTGATTCCGTTACCCAGGCCGGGGCGATTGGCTACACCGGTAGCCCTCGACTCACCATCGGGGCTCGCAATGCTCAACACCCGGGTAATTTCTTCAATGGAATGATCGACGAAGTCAAGCTCTACAACACAGCATTGACTCAGGCTGAAGTTCAAGCAGCGATGGTTCCCGAACCGACGACGCTGATCCTGTTGATGACAGGCCTGATTGGTCTCGCTAGGATTCGGTTTCGACGGAGCCGGTAGGGTCGTACGTTAAAACCGATAAAGCTGAATTCCTGCCCGCGTGGGGCGCGGTTTCCGCGCTCCACGCTGGGTAATTGGAACGTGAAACAATCATGAACAGCCCCCCCACAAGGAAAGGGTTGTTAAATCAATTGGTAACGGCCAGAAGTGAGTATCCGGATTGCTCCGTTATCCTTCTTCAATCGTGCGGCGCTGCGGGTCAAATACCATACGGCGGCCCGTTTCATATGCCTTCACGGCCATCAAGCACGGTATCGTTTGGTAATAACCCGCTTCGATAGACGCATTCGGAGATTTTCTGGATCGCAGACATTGCAGCCAATCGAGCCAATGATCGGGACGAGAAATAGGCTCGATGTCCTCTTGGTGGCCGCTGCGTAACAAACGTGGTTTATTCCAATCCGTAAGATCCAGAGTTCCTTCATCTCCAGAGAACCTGATGGTGTTGTCCGTACCGTTGCCAAAATTCGTGCTGAAGCTGACCATGAATCCTTCGGGATAAGTCCAGAGTGCCTGCACGTGGTCCGGGACATCAAACTTGTTCTCGTCTTTCCAAGTAAACAAGCCCCCGTGACAGACGCAGGTCTCGGGGACGACGGCACCTGTAATAAAGTGCACTGCATCCATAAAGTGAACTGCTAATTGTGGAATCGGTCCGTCACAGAAGTCGCCGTAGCCCATCCAGGCTGAATAAGCGACTGGGTCAAACTCGCGTTTCGAGGCGCCCATGACGAATTCGTTCCAGTTCACATCCTGGCGTTTCACGTCGCGAATGTAGTTGTACCAGAAGGGGCGATTTCCGTTACGGCGTTGTTCGATGCGGGAAACGTTACCCAACACACCGGATTGGTAGACCGATCGAGCTCCGGAAACGGACGACAAACTGCGCAGCTGAGTGCCAGCCTGAACGACCTGGCCTGTTTCTTTGACCGCGTCATAGGTTCGATTGAGTTCCTCGATGTTCTTGGCGATGGGTTTTTCGCAATAGACATCCTTGCCTGCTTGCACCGCTGCCTCGAGTTGCCGAGCGTGCTGGTGGTCACAGGAAGTGATCATGACGGCGTCGATGTCTTTCATCCCGAGTAACTCGTCGTGAGATTCACAAAGACGCGCTTGGACGCCGAAGTGGTCTTGGATGCCGGCGGCAGCATGATCTCGTGAAACTTGCCAAGGGTCAGAAGCCGCTGTGATTTCGACATTTTCTGCAGACGCGTGTTTGGCGATAAAGGGGATTTGCACGCCATGACCTCGATTGCCACAGCCAATCAGGCCGATGGAAATCCGCTCATTCGCACCTTTGATGCGAGCGTAGCTGGCGGCTGGTAGCGTGAGGGCCGCACCAGTTGCCATCGTGGTTGCCAAAAACTTGCGTCGGTTGGGGGCAGGGTTCACGGGGTTCTTCCTTGTAATAAGGGATTGGTTAAGCTTTTTGTAGGACGATTCCATGGATCACTCACAGGGGTTACTTTTGAAGTAGCGCCGGCGCGTTTTCTCTTGGGGAAATGCCAATTTCTAATCGCGTCAGCGACGGATGAAGTTAACGCTTTTTTCCTCGCTTATCCGTCGGGTTACAATATAGCGCAACTTCTAAGGACGTTACCGAAATGCAAAAAGTACTAACCTTCCTGATCGTTGTCGTGGTATTCCAAAGTGCTGCTGCGGAATCGGATTTGCCACAAACTCCACCTGGCCAATATTTTGCTTTGTCTGCTAAGGATCATCAAGGTGCACAGACGTTTCAAGCGGGACAGCCAGTGGTGGGGACGAGTTATTTTTATTGGTATGACGTCGACTCGAAGGCACATATTTTTAACGGCGACGGGTCGGATGCTTTTACCACTCACCCTCCGACGACGAAGGGTCTTTCTTATAAAAGTACCGCCTGGCATCAAACGCAGTTGCGCGACATGATCGAGGCGGGTGTTGATTTTCTCGTGCCGGTTTATTGGGGAATTCCAGGCAAGTATAGCCGGTGGAGCTTTGCTGGCTTACCTCCGTTGGTCAAAGCACACGATGCACTTCTAGACGAAGGTTTGGCACCCCCTGCCATCGGCCTGTTTTTCGATTCTTCTATTTTGCGACACAATTCCTTTCAGAAGGATGGTTCTAATGTTCATGTCGACCTGAGTACTGAATGGGGATTTGATTACTTTTACACATCCATTCGGGATTACTTTAGTTTGATCCCGCCAGACAAGTGGGCCCGTGTGGATGGAAAACCGATCCTCTTCTTGTACACCGCGAGTTTTAGCAAACAGCAATCACCCAACCAGTTCGACCAATTGCGGAGACGCTTCCAAGCGGACTTTAGTGTCGAGCCATTCATCGTCAAAATGCGAGATTGGCAGGGAACCGCAGACGCCGTTTATCAATGGGGCGGATCCGTGCGGTTGCAGATTGATTCGCAAGTGGCAGCGCTGGGGCCTGGATACGATCATACAGCCGTACCAGGACGTAAGCCTTTGGTCGTAGAGAGAAACAATGGAAAGACCTATGTCGATCGGTGGAAGCAGTTGTTGCAACTCCATCCGGACCGTCGTCCATGGATGATTCACGTAGAAACATGGAACGAGTGGCACGAGGGTACCGATATTGCTGAATCGCGTGAGTACGGTCGTACTTACTTGGTCCTTACGCGACTGTTCGCCGATTTGTGGCATACCAAAACGCAAACCACGCCCCATGGCAAGTTTTCGGGTTCTCGGCAGGTAGATTGGAAGCCAGGAATGCCGAACGGAGTCACGGTTGATCGCAACATCGCGGACGGGGCGTGGAGCTTGCGGAGGTTGGAAGACTTCGCGGCTGTGGTCTCTCATCATCATGAAGGTCGCGACCAGACGAGGTATCTTTATTTCTCAGTAGACGACAGTTTCGCGTTTGACCGATCTGGCGAAGACATGGAGTTAGAAGTTCATTATCTTGATGCAGGGTGCCAGTCTTTGTCGGTCCAATACGACAGTTTTGATACCAAGTCTAGCGTTCGAGACGGCGCGTTTCGCTCCACAGATACGCAGGAAATCCAAGGCTCAGGTCAGTGGAGCATGGCGAAATTTACGTTGCCTGCCTGCCGCTTCGCCAACCGATGCAATGGAGCTGACCTCAGAATAGCGATCCTTGGCGGCGAAAGAGAGTTGGCAGTGCGTCGAGTGGTGTTGTGTCGCAAGTGAGTCCCAGGTGGGTTGTGTTCTGTCCCGAAACCTGTGGCAGGTTCGACGTCTTGCTGATGACGGTAAATGCTTGGCAGCGGCGGAAAATCCAGGCCGCCTGATGTTGTAGCATGTCGAAAGGTGCAAGCGAGGAATAAGGTTGCTGTACACTTTACCCCTCGCTGACGATTCGGGTTGTGATTTTCCAGAAAACACTACGTGAATCCAACATCAAACCCGCCGCTTCGGGTTGCGATTTGCCGTGATTGAGATACTAACGCATCATCTATACGACAGGGTTGAGAGTGGAGACTTGAATGGACGGACTGGCATCAGACGAACGACTGCGTAGGGGCACAAGTCCCCATCACACCGGGTATCGTCTCAGAACTGGAAGGCTGGACCGAGCGAATGCTCCATCAAAGGGGCTCCCCAAATCGCTTCTTCGTGCAGCTGAACTGAGCTTGGTCGAACTTCCAAGCACGAGACACAGTTCATTGTCGTTCGTGAATGTCGGCCGAATGATGTAAACCATTCATTCGCAAACGGTTGGGTGATTCCCTGTCCATGATGCTCCTCTTTTTTGAAAAACTGAAAATGATGGCGATTCCAATGCTTGACAAATTACAAGCTTGAAATTAGACTCGATGAGTTGTGTAATACTTTTAGGCTTGTGGAGACGAGTTCCCACTACTTTTTTTCTTATTTGCTCGTGATCCAAATTTACCTCTGTTCCGGCTGTTTTCAGCCGATCCTTCGTTGACAGAGGTCTTCTGTGCCTAACCATACGCTGTTTTGCGTATTTGGTCTTTGCGCTAAGTTCACGCTTGTTCCCTGTGAAGAAAGTGATGCGGTCGATGACGACCGTACCACTTTATTTACCCGGTAGTTGGCAACAGGCAGCTCCCGGAACTTGCGTCTAGGATAGGTTTGCATGCCTTTTGAGGGTGTTTGCGCCCGAGATAGGTAGGTGTGCCTGTGATAGATGTGCGAACACGTTAGATCGTGCACCGATCCACATGTGATTGGTTGTGTGTGGAGTCGTGTGCAGTAAATGAAATGGATTGAATCGCCAGTGATTTGCCAACTAGGATGGGACACCGTTGTCGTCCTGTGCCGGGCAACCGTTAAAGGAACGGTCGGTGTCCGGAGAATTGGTTGGTTAAAAACAGGCGGGAATTGAAGGATACCAATGTGGGATGACCAGCGACGACGTTCGTTTATGCGTCGTAGGCAGCAGCGTAGTGACGGCGAATCCCGCGCCGGACCGCCTCATGTGCGCGCTGGTTCATAGTGAGGTAAATATCGTTTTTTTAGAATTTGAAACTTGTATTTCATTGTCACACCTTTTTTAAATGAGGAGTTAATCTCAATGAAGAAAGCAGAAGTAACTTTAAATTTAGTGTCCCTTAAGGTCGTATTGGCCATGGTCGTTATGGCTTTGATTGCCACCGATGGCCTGTGTCTAACTTACTACCAAGAAGTCACGGCCGATAATCCGGTCGGTTATTATCGCTTGGGCGAGGCTGCTGGCTCGGGTTCGGTTGCCAGCGATTCTAGCGCTAGTGCTGCCGAGAATGGCTCTGTGAATGGTGGAATAACCTTAGGGGTTGCGGGCGCACTTGCTGACGGGGACACGGCCGCCCATTTCGACGGTGTGAATTCCTACATCGAGATCCTTGATACCAACCATGTGTTGGACCTGGAAACGGGTAAACCGTTTTCGATGGAGTACTTTATGAAACCAGATGCTCACCGTTCGGGGCAAAGTAATTACCACGTAGTTTCGCGAGCTGATGGGACCGGCGCAGCGGACGCCTTTATCGTCAATTCGGGTAGTGGCGCGAATCCCGCTGAAAATGTGAGGTTTCACACCGACGGTTGGGCAGGACACAACCATAGAGCTGATTCTGCTGCCAACACCGTGGTTCTAAACGAGTGGACACACGTCGTGGGCACCTATAACGGGTCGAACGAGATGGCCCTTTACCTCAACGGCCAACAGGTCGCTTTTGAAGACAACATCAATAAAGGTCCTGGTGCACCAGCATCCGGTGATTTCTTCATTGGAACCTTGGGCACCTGCTGTACTGGTGGTAATGACTACGCAGGCTACGTCGACGAGGTAGCGGTTTATAACGGTACAGCGTTGTCTGCCGACCGAGTTTTGGCGCACTACAACGCTGCTTCTGTTGTACCAGAACCTACTTCCTTGGCTCTGTTGGCAATGTGCCTGGGCGGGTTGTTGGCTTGGTACCGCAAACGCTAATCTGAGTAGCGTGTTTTAGCGTTGAGATTGTTTATTGGCGGGGTCGCAAGACCCCGCCTTTTTTGTTTTCTCTTCGTTGAAATCCGCTTGGGCCCGCCCTGCCCGAGCACGCGAGATATTGGTCTATAGGAGGAGATCGTCGTAATATGGTCGGCCTAACCTACGCGTCGATTACTCGCATCAAGGCGTACCGTTTCAGCCTTGAAAACGCTGCCTCATGCTTGCTAATTTCGATGAAACCGTGTACACTAAATTTTAGTCTAGGGTGAATATATAGACTCATTCGTTCCTCCCTTGCCTCTTGCTCGATCAATAATTAACTACAGCATTTCACCTAAATCAATTGTTTAAGGAGAACTGTGCATGACTCGTTTTGCAGTGCGTTTCATGAAGCTAAGCTGTGCTGTCGCTTTGACTCTGTTCGCGACAATCGCACCACAATCGGTCCAAGGCCAGACTTATCAAGATGAGGTTTTAGCCGACAGTCCTACCGCGTATTACCGGTTGGGTGAGCCATTAGGAACCAATGGGTCAGGTTCAGTTATCAATTTATTCGGTGACGGTGAGAGCGGCACGCCCAATGGGGGTGTTTCCTTCGGGCATCCCGGAGCGGTTGCGGGGGATACGGCCGCCCACTTCGATGGTGTGAACTCCTTCATTCAGGTACTCGACAGCAACGCGGCACTGGACCTTGATACCGGTACTGCCTTTAGCATTGAGTATTGGATGAACCCAGATGCACATCGTGCAAATGATGGGAATTGGCATGTCGTTTCGCGAAGCAACTCGGATGATAATGCCTCTGATGCGTTTATTGTCAATTCGGGTAGTGCCGCGAATCCCGCTCATAATGTGAGGTTTCACACCGACGGTTGGGCAGGAGGGAACCACAGAGTTGATTCTCCTGTCGACACCGTGATTCTAAACGAGTGGACACACGTCGTGGGCACCTATAACGGGTCGACCGAGATGGCCCTTTACCTCAACGGCGAACAGGTCGCTTTTGAAGACAACATCAATAAAGGTCCTGGTGCATCAGCACAGGGTGATTTCTTCATCGGAACCTTGGGCACCGTGACAGCCGGAGGTCCAGACTATACAGGATACATTGACGAAGTTGCCATTTATAATGGCTTAGCACTGGATGCCGATCGCGTGATGGCACACTTCAGCGCGGCCGGGGGAGCGGGAGGCGGGCCGATTATCAAGCGTGAATGGAGGAATGATGCATCGGGCGATTGGCACTCTGGAGGCAATTGGACGCCTACTGGGGTACCTAACGAGGTTACCCAAACGGCAGTGTTCGGTAGCGTCATTACCGCACCGCGTGTCGTCTATATGGAAACCGACGTGACTGCGGTCAAAAGCATTGAGTTTCTTAATTCCCAGACATATGCCGTGGCCGGCACGGGTGCCATCAACCTGAATTCAGGAACATCGCCCGACAACTCCAGTATCCAAGTACTAATGGGTAGCCATCAGTTCCAAGCTGCGGTCAACTTGCATACCAATACGGATGTCATAGTTGTCACGAACGCCTCGCTTACCTTTAACAACACACTCGACCTTGGTGGCAACACCATGACCAAAATGGGGCCAGGAGAACTGGCTATTCGCAACACGTTGACATCTGGTGGCGGTACGCTCAACCTTCTAGCTGGAGCTGTCACTGGGAACGGTACCGTGGGCGGCGATTTGAACAATCAGGGCGGAACCATCTCGCCTGGTGACGGTGCCTCTGGAGCTTCATTAGTTCCCGAGCCGGGATCTATTTTACTATTGGCTGCTGGCCTATTATGTTTGATTTTTGGCCGCCGCCGTATTTAGAATAACGCCCCTACGTTTAGGTTCGCAACGACTAACTCGATAGATTGCTGACAGGGTGTGTTCCTTACAGGGGCACACCCTGTTTTTTTGAATGATGTGCTCATCATAGGCAAGTGGTGTTAACTTCTACTCTCACCGAGTGTGGTCTCGTGCAGTCAGGCCGGGTCGGCAGCAATCATCAGGACGGAATATGTGTTCTACGGAGTGCCATAGGATTAGGCTTGGGGATGTTGAACATCCCGAATCTTGCATCCTGCAATCAGTTTCAAGCACCGAGCTATCTCAATACCTTGATTCGAATGTTCTTAAACTGGACTACCATATGCGGATCGTGCAGTTGTAGCTGAATCATTCCTCGATGAAATCGCCGCGCTGGGGGAAGGTGTTCGGTGAACTCCGAGGCCGGCTTTCCGTTAATGGCGAGTTGGAAGCGGTTTCCCTTGGCGATGATATGCACGTGGTTCCAATCGCCTTGGCGAATGTCATCCAACGTTACGGCTCCGGCAATGTCTGTGACGGTAGGCTGGTCGTTTGCGTCGATTACAAGACTCTGCCCGCGATGACAGGCGTGCTCGACTCGGCCAGGTGTATGGAAATCCCATGCGCCTAACACCTGCTTGCCGATGCCGACATGGCCCAGATCGGCGTGATAAGACTGGAATCGACGCTTGCCAGTTTTGTCGTCACGGGCCCGAATGTTAATGCCACTGTTGCCTTTTCCTGGCAACCGGTAACTCAATTTCATTTCGAAGTCAGCGAATTCTCTGTTTTCGTACACCAGGTAACCGGTACCTTTATCCCCGTTTCCGACAATCATTCCCGCTTCGGCTGTCCATGCTTCCTTGGTCTTAGCAGGCACGACGGTCCAGCCGTCTAGGGTCTTGCCATCAAACATGGAGACAAAACCGGGTTCAAGTTGTGGTTTGGCGTCGTTGTCTGCTGCGCGAACAGGCAAACTGCCGAGTGTGAGTATCAGTAGGATGTTTGCGGATGCGATGGATGATTTTATTGGGTGGTTCAATGTAGGTCTTCCTTGGGGGTAAACGATCAGACGATCACCGTCATTCATATTTGCGTTGGGTAGAGTCTGTTCTTCCTGAAGCCGCTTGCCCCTATCTTAGCAAATAAATGAGAGATTTCTTCACTTTTCATTGCACCTCTTCGATTTCGAGATGGATTCGTCCCAAGACTTGCAAGACAGGCAGGAAAGCTGAGTAGGCCGTTGCGCCTTTGAGGTTGGAGTCAGCCAGTTTTAAATGGGCTGCCCCGATGCCACCCAGTCCGAGGGTGGCGTCGAGCGGTACCCAGCGATCCTGGATCCAAACCTCGTTCCACATGTGATAGGCAAACCCATTTTCGGGAGGGTAGTACACGAGGCCCATGGCGACTCGAGCTGGAATACCGCATGCACGGCAAAGGGCGGCCAGCAGAACGGAATGTTCCGTGCAATCTCCTTCTAACGAAGCGGCGACTTCTGCCGCTGTGGCAAAAGCTTGAGAAAAGTTTTTTACTTGGACCTGTTCATGAACATATCGTTCCAGTTTGCAGGCGACTTGCCAAGGGTCGCTTTCCGAGGAGAAGCTTCGTGCCATCTGTACGATCTTTTCGTTGTCACTCTGAATCAAGTTGTTGGCGGTCAAGTCGTCCGGCGTAGGTTTGCGAATGGAAGCGAATAACAATTTGGGAGGGTCTGCAGGCCGAATCGAGCTGACAGTCACCAAAGTTGTCTGTTCATCGATCGCCTTGACACTTTGGGAAGCTCCCGTCACAAAGATCGCGCTGGGGTCCGTGTCCTTGAGCTGCACACGATAAACGATCTGCTTTGTGCGATGAGGATTAGGAATGGAACGCTGCAGCCGGACTGTACTGAACTGTCCCAGGTCGAAACTTACCTCTTCCGTTTTATCTAGAGCCTGTTCCTTAGTTGTTCGGTAGCCATATTGTCCCAGGGTTGGGATGAACGACTTGAGAGGTTGTCCTGTCTTGTCTACCCACGTGACCGATTGGATTATGACGTCATTCACTTTTGACGTACTTTCAACTCGCAGCAATTGATGAACTCCGGTTAAAAGTTCTGTGGCTTCCAGGCGGACCGCTTTTAACTCGACCTCAGCAACTTGGTTAAGCACTGGTAGTAATGTGGAATAGCGTCGAACGTCGCCCGGTTTCAACGGATCTCGCTGCAATAATTGATCACTGCCGGCGAATCCAAGCCATGATGTGTCCCATGTCAGATCTGCTGTCTCCGTTTTTCCAGCAGACGTTGTCTCCAATCGTAGTTTGTCGGTAAGGACTTGTCCCCGAGCGACCACGGGCACGGTACCTTGTGCCAGTTCGCTACGAAAGCGGATAAGCTGACCGTCGGTCGATTCGAGACTGGCGAGTCTCAAAGTTTGTGTCACGGACTGACCGAAACGTTTCAACGAGAGGTGGTTAGTACTAGACCAACGAATGAGTTGACGTCCTTCGTCATGAAGGTAGCGCCAAGTCGTATGAGCATAACCGACTCGGCTGTCACCAATATAAAACGCGTCCCATGTCTCTGTGGACGCTGCAGGTTCGGCCGTTACCGCCGAACTAGTCGGCTGTACCAGCATTGCCAATAGGATCCCGAGGCAGATAGCAGGCGGGCGAAAACTGCACGAGGAAAGGACTCCTAGAGTCCATTCGTAGAGCGACATTGTAGACCACCTTGGATAAAAAAACTGGTCCGTTTAGTGCCAGTATCGATAGCGCTGGTCGTCCTGGACATTTGATATTCGCTGAAAGAGGAAGCCAGTGATAGAACGCGGAGGGTGTTTCCCCGCCCTGCCCTATACGTTCAAGCCACCCCGAAATTCAATGGACAAGGACCACAAGGAACATCAAATCATGTCGACGGGACGTCGCTGGCGCCGCTTGCTACGTGCACACTTCTCGCAGATACCGGAAATGATAAGCCGATGACCTGTGACACGAAATTGGTGTTGTTGTGCGACTCGCTGCCGCAGTTCTCTCAGCTCTTCTGACTGAAATTCGATTAACTGATCGCATTTGGTGCAATGCAGATGGTCGTGGGATGGATAGCCGTAATCGTGTTCGAATACGGTACGGCTTCCCAAATCCAATTTATTCAACAATCCTGCATCTACGAGATCTTTTAGCGTGCGAAATACTGTCGCTCGACTGACGTATCCTTTGTCGTTCTTTCGAGGTAGTTGAGCGATCAAAGATTCCGCATCGAAATGCTCGTGGGTACTAAAAATGTAGTCAACGAGCCTTCGACGCTGATCAGTACAGCGCTTGCCTCGACTCTGTAGATACTCCTCAAATCGCTTTTGAGGCGTAGAGGAGACCTGAATCGATTCCAGAGAAAAGTCATTCGACATCAAGTCGCTCGGTGTATGTGGCTCACGGTGTGTCCTGTCCGTTTCGAGTTTCACGGTATCTCAAACGTTTGACAAAACCGGAAAACCAAATTTGGCAGGTTTCTCGCAGGTCCAGGAGGAACAGTGGATTCGAACCGCCCTAGACACAGTGGAATTCGTAAATAAACCCCAGACTGTGATTGTATGCCACCAACATACTCTATTGCAAGCGTTACCCGATTTCGTCAAGCAGACGCTCGACGGCTGCATCAAGCTTTTCCGCCGTTTCGTAAGTACCGTTTGCAATCTGCGCACGGATGTCTGCAACACGATCGAGTCGAACGGGTGCCGAGTCGTGCGTGCGGCTAGCAGCCTGCGCGGCCTCAGAAATGCTTACTTCATCGGCGGCCTGGATTGCGGGCGATGAAGGTGCCGTGTTCGTTGGCTGAACGGACGGTTGCTGAGGTGGATTAATTGGTTGAGGCCTATGGACATGTCCGGGACCATGTATCTGCATTTGACTTCCTCCTAGAAAAATCAACTCGTAGCGAATCCGGAAACGATGGCCCCGGTTATAAAAGACCAGTACATCCGATACGGCACTTAGATTTCGGAACGACACGATATTGAAACCCACAAGAATCATTACATGAACGGTTCAACCATTCATGAATTGGTTCCGCTAATTCGACAGTCGCGGTCCGTGTCAGAGAGATGACTTTGCGAGCAAACGAGGAAAGTATCTCTATCATCGGACGGTAGCTCCAAATCGAATCAACGATTCCCATACGAACCTCCTTGTAACATTCACACGTGCTTTCGCCGCCTATAATAGTTGTAACGACGGGGTGCAAGCTGCCCGATAAGGCAGCTTGTTACGTTGGTTTTTGTCAGCCGTTGGCCGTTGCCGGACCTGGGTCATTGTTCCGAGACGATTGTTCTGAGACGATTGTTCCGGGACGATTCTAGTTGCCAATCACAATTGCCAATCACAATATTGTGCAGGCACCTTATTGTTTCATGGCTGAGAATATATGACGTTTGCCGACAAATCGGACTTCACAAGACCAACGAACGTTGGCATGGCTGAATTTCACTGTTTCTACGCAGCCAGTCCCAGACCTGTTCACGGCGGATTCTTCCAATTGGGACTGGGAGTGTACTGGTGTTGGCTCATCCGGGCAATACGTACGTGTTGCCTGGTGACCGGCCGGCCGCTAGCTGTTGAACTAGAAACGGTGCAGTCAGGTCAGTTTTGCGATTTTTTTCTGAATTACTAGGGAATGACATGGTTTTAGCGGAACCTCTGGTAAATTCCGGTGGTTGTACTAGTGGGGAAATAGCAGTCAACAATTACCGCTTTGGCGGAGTGTATCGTGGGAGGGAAAGATGAACATTTGTCTTTACAGGATAAGTTTCGTGTTGATCCTTGTGGTATGGATTTCCCTGCTGCTCCCGGTTATAGCGGACGATTCTTTGCACCAGGTGGACACTGACCCCAATTCGGCCATTTTTGACGAGAAACGTGAAAATCGAAGGGTTGGACGAGGGAGCCGTAGCGGCCCTGGGGAGGACGGTTGCCGTTGTCAGCAGCGGCGTGCACGGCAGGGCAAGTCTGGTGGGCGGGCGAATCAGGGCGTTGGACGTCGAGCCAAGAAGAAGCGTGGTTCGGCCGACGAATTGGCTCAGAAGAAGACACGCGGAATGATGCGTGGGCGGCAATTGCCCTTGATGCGAATCTTGGATGCAGACGGGAGCGGTAGCCTCAGCTCAGGAGAGATTGCCCTTGCTGCGGCTGCGTTGTCGAAGCTTGACCGGGATAAGGATGGCATGATCACCAAGCTAGAAGTTCGAGAGTATTTCACCTCGGACCTGTCGGGAAACCAATTCCGAAAACCTCGGCGACGTCCTCGCGATCGCTAGTCACGATCTGTCGGCGTGTGACTAGTTCACTCGCCGATCGATACTGCTGTTGATGTGGTCTGAGAATCTACATCGACGGATATGTTTGATTGCCGCAACCGTCCAGCGTCTTTACCCACTGGACGGTCTGTTTTTTTGGGCTTGTCCATTTCTGAGGACTCTTCTCGACAACTGGCGTCCTTGAAGGTTGACGACAAATGTGACACCATACGTTGAATTCCGGTGTGGTCGGAGACGGATCTGTGGACCGACTGGCAACGCAAGAAACCGTTACCCAATGGAGTCATTTTCTGATGCCTGAATTCTTTGAAGTTGATCGCATTCCGTTCGAAGGTCCGACATCGAAATCCCCGCTTGCTTATCGCTTCTACGACGAAAATGAAGTGATCGAAGGCAAGACGATGAAAGAACATTTACGTTTCAGTGTTGTGTATTGGCATACGATGCGTCACGGAGGTGCCGATCCATTTGGGGCACCTACAATGGTGCGGCCATGGGAAGATGGAACGGATTCTGTAGAGAATGCCATTAACCGAGTCCACGTGGCTTTTGAGCTTTTCGAAAAACTGGGTAACCCATATTATGCTTTTCATGACCGTGATATTGCTCCAGAAGGCGCGACACTCGCCGAATCGCATCGGAATCTGGACGCCGTTGTGAAGGTGCTCCAAGAGCAACAGGAGCGAACGGGCGTCAAGCTTTTGTGGGGCACTGCGAACTTGTTCAGTCATCCTCGCTATGTTCATGGTGCGGGGACGAGTCCCAATGCGGATGTGTTTGCGTTTGCCGCAGCACAGGTCAAGAAATGCCTGGAGGTAACCCACGAATTGGGCGGTGACGGTTACGTCTTTTGGGGCGGACGCGAAGGTTACCAGAATCTCTACAATACCGACATGCATCGTGAACTGGACCATTTAGCAAACTTGTTGCACATGGCCGTGGATCACGCGAAAGAGATCGGATTTGAAGGGCAGTTTCTCATTGAGCCCAAGCCTAAAGAGCCGACCAAGCATCAATATGATTCTGATGCGGCTGCTTGCATCAATTTTTTGCGGGCCTACGATCTGACCGAGCATTTCAAGCTGAATCTGGAAACCAACCACGCGACACTTGCCGGTCACACGATGATGCATGAAATGGACTATGCTGGTGGGCAAGGCATGCTGGGTTCGATCGACGCGAATACCGGAGACATGTTATTGGGGTGGGACACCGACCAGTTTCCCACGGATATCTATTTGACCACTCAAGTGATGCTGATGGCTTTGAAATATGGTGGACTGGCCCCTGGGGGCGTCAATTTTGATGCGAAGGTTCGTCGGGAGAGTTTTGAGCCGATTGACTTGGTGCATGCCCACGTCGGCGGTATGGACGCATTTGCTCGTGGATTGAAGATAGCTGCAGAAATTCGAGCCGATGGAGAATTGGATCAATTCGTGCGTCAAAGGTACTCTAGCTGGGATTCTGGCATTGGAGCTGAAATTGAATCAGGAAAAGCCTGTATGAAATCGTTGGAAGCTTATATGCTGGAGAAAGGGGATATCGAGCCGAACGTGAGTGGAAGACAGGAGATGTTGGAACATCTCATCAACAGATACCTCTAATAACGATTGACGGATGGACTCGGTCGCACAAAACATGGAGTGCGAATGAGGCCTTTCCTCAGTGATCTGTACCTCGCCTAGCGGATAGTTGCATGCTACAGTTGGCGCTTTTGCTCAGTTTCTTGGCTACGGCTGGAGCTTTCTGGTTGCAGTGGAAGATAAAGGACTGGCGGTTATCGGCACTGGCAGTGTTGTTGTTGGCATTGTCATTACAGCAAGGCTTTTCGGTGTTTTCCGCTGTGACTGTGGCGGAGCCCATGAGACCAGGGGCCAATACATGGTATGTCGGTTGGCCCAATCTGCTGGTGAGCGGCATGGCGGGATTAATGATCCTGTACCTGTCAAGCATGTTGCAAGAGCGAGAGAGGAATTTGGCCAAGTTGGTGTCGCAGCAGCAATTGCTTAGCGAAATCCTCAGGCATATTCCTCACTCTGTGTTTTGGAAGGGAGTGGATCTCAAGTTTCTCGGGTGTAATGAAAACCTGGCGAATCAATTGGGATTGTCACACCCAGACGAAATTGTGGGCAAAACTGATTTTGATCTTCCCCCGACGCGCGAACAGGCGGCGCTCTATCGCCAGATGGATCAGGATGTTATCGACACTCGTCAGCCTCTGTTAAACCATGAAGAGACAGTGATGACGGCGGAGGGATCGACGAGGATGGTTCTGACAAGCAAGGTTCCGCTGCTCGATGAAAGCGAGCAGGTGATCGGCGTGTTGGGACTCTTCTATGACATTACAGAACGGAAACGTGCTGAGAGTGCCTTGCGGGATTCCGAAGCACTCTATCATTCACTCGTAGAGAACCTCCCGCTTTGTATTTTTCGCAAAGACCTTGAAGGAAGGTTCACGTTTGTCAATCAACGCTACTGTCAACTTCAACAAAAACCGGCCAGTGAGTTGATTCATCAAACAACAGACCGACTGTATGGCAAAGAAATTTCAGACAAATACATGGCGGACGATCAGTGGGTGATCGAAACCGGTAAGACTTTAGAAACCATTGAAAACCATCCGCTGCCATCGGGAAGCATGTTGAAGGTGCAGATTATTAAGACTCCGCTGTTTGATGCCGAATCGAATATTGTGGGGCTGCAAGGAATCTTTTGGGATATTACGGATCGGATCGAAGCTGAACAAGCGTTGCGCGAGAGTGAGGAAAAGTATCGAGACCTTGTGGAACGAGCTCATGATGGTATCTGTATTTTGCAAAATCGGACCATTAAGTACGTGAATTCACAACTTGCTGTCATGTGCGGTCGTGTTCCCAATGAGGTACTGGATACCAAGTATGAAGACTATGTTCATCCCGATGAAACAGATTTCATCTCAGCGAAATACGAAAAGCATATGCTCGGTGACGAACCTATTCAGAACTATGAAAGTGCGCTGAAGCACCGTGATGGGCACCGGGTGGAAGTCGAGGTCAATGCCGGATTGATCACCTACTGTGGGCATCGAGCAAGCCTCGTGTTTGTGCGGGATATTACCGCTCGAAAAGCAGCGGAACAAGCACTGCGTGAAAAAGATGAGACGTTGGCACATGTCAGCCGGCTCACCACGATGGGGGAAATGGTTGCCGGTATCGCTCACGAAATCAATCAGCCTCTCTACGCGATTGGCAACTATGCAACCGCTTGCGCAAGAGTCCTTGATTCGAATAGCATTGACAAAAACGATAAACTGAGCGAATGGACGAAGCAGATTGCACAGCAAGCGAGCCGGGCAGGTGGAATCCTGCGCCGATTAGCTGATTTCAGCCGTAAATCGTCTTCGCGGTTGACGGCTGTCGATTTGAATCAATTGGCTACCGAGTCAGTCGAACTTGTGGATATGGATGCCAAACGCTATCAAGTCTACGTTACGCTCAACTTGTTTGAAGGTTTGCCACTCATCAAAGTTGATGCCATACAAATTCAACAGGTCATTGTCAATCTGCTACGTAATGCTTATGAGGCGACGGCGTTTGTGGATACTAGGCCGCATCAGGTTTCTATCAGAACCCAAAAGCATGACGATTCGTTGGAATTGAGTATCGAAGACAATGGTCCTGGACTTCCAGCGGGTGATCAAGATAAACTATTCGAGGCGTTTTTTACGACGAAACCCCACGGCCTGGGCCTGGGCCTGGCCATCAGTCGTACAATCATTGAGAGCCACGGGGGGCGAGTTTCTGCCAGGAATCGAAAGCCCCATGGTACGATATTGAGCTTTTCGCTGCCGATTACACACGGAGCCGATTATCTTGACCACTGAGCCTACCGTATTTGTTGTTGATGATGACCCCGCTGCGCGTCAGTCCGTGTCTGCACTTGTAGAATCTATGGGCTTGGCTGCAGAGACTTATGAGTCAGCAGAGGCTTTTCTGGAATCATTTGACAAACATCGAACTGGTTGTCTAGTGACGGACTATCGTATGCTTGGCATGAGCGGACTGGAACTGCAAGAAGCATTGGTGCGCGAGAATATCACCCTGCCTATTATCGTCATCACAGCTTATGCAGATGTTCCAACTGCAGTGCGTGCCATGAAACGAGGTGCCATCACATTACTCGAAAAACCTTGTCACGAAGAAGAATTGGTTGCGAATATTCGACGTGCCGTCGAACAGGATGTCAATACACGGCATAAATCGTTACGTATCGATGACATTCGTGCGCGACTGCAGACTCTCACCGAAGGCGAAAAAGCAGTCATTCTGCGCTTGCTTGATGGGAAGATGAACAAGAACATTGCGAAGGAACTCGATTTGGGATTGCGTACAGTGGAATTGCGACGCCACCAAATTATGAAGAAGATGAACGTCGATTCCGTTGCCGAATTAGTGCGCCTGGTCATGGAAGCCGGCGGGGTGGACGATACAACCGATTCGACTTAAAGCTTTAGCGAAACTCGTGGCTGTTGCCATTTCGTATTTAGAGATTTCTTCTTCTCGGTAATTACTGCTTCAAGTCGCGATTCTTGCGATGCTCGCCGCCAAGGCCATTGGGCCATACGGTAAGCCAGCAGGCATGAACGCGACAATGGCGCCTGCCCTCTGGGCATCTGGCAAAACAGACGCTGTATTAGCCGATCCTCGTCGGTTTCCATCTTCGTCGCGATCTTCGTCCCGACCCGCCCGCAACGCTGTAGCACTGCGGGCAGATCCTTTTCGGTTCGGTGTGGCCATAGCTCTGGGCAGTAGTCAGCACCTGTCGACGACGATCAAGACAATGATCGGGACGACGATGGCAGAGACGACGATCGGGACAAGGATCGCGACAAGGATGGAAGATGCCCTTGAACCTTGAACCTTGAACCCTCATCCGAAAAGGTTTTTTCCGGTGATCGGTGAATGGCAGTGGTCCCGCCGAACTGTACTACGGCAAGCAAAAAAGGCGGGCGTCCCCGGCGGCAAGCTGGACATTCAATTCGCCCGTGGCCGGGGAATAGTCCGTGGCTTCGTGCCTCGCTCCGGTTTCCTTGGATAGTTCATAGACTCTGCCCTCCCCCTGGCGAAGCTTCACCAGAAGCGATACGGCGTTGTTGTAGTCTCTATTGACGACCATCAGATAGCGGCGTTGGTCCTTGTCCTCGAACTCGCCGATCACGGCCTCGCCCCCGGTGACGGATCGCACCCGCTTGGATTCGCTGACCGGGTGGGTCCTCAACGGCAGGGGTTCGGTGTGGTAGGCGCCCGTGGAGGTAAGCCCCAACAACGTCGGGCCCCAGTTCAGGATTTCTCCGTTCAACTGCTTGAGCATTGTGTAGTGCCGCGTGCGGCTGCCGTCACGGTTGATCACGGCGTCGCGCCAGTTCATGTTGCTGTATTCCATCTCGGTCATATAGGTGAACCACCCCAGGGCTTTGGACCCATAGGCGAGCGTCGTAAACGCCTGCCAGCGCAGTTGGGACTCACTGGCGCTCGGGACCCCAAGGAATGCCGTCACGGAGACGAAGACGCCGAATTCGATCTCTGCCTCCTGGGCCAGGTTTCGCACGATGGCGAGGTTGGCAAAGTAATCGCCGGTCTGGAAACAGCCCCGCCAATTGCTGCCGGTCAGGCAGTAGTGGTCGTAGGTGAAGAACTTCGGCTTGACCATATCGATGTACAATTTGATGAACTTCTCGTACTGGTGCAACCAGCCCTCCTCCTCCGCCTCCTCGCCGGGTGGGCGCATGTAGGTGGGAAGATGGTTCACCCAGAAGATTGTCCCCGGCGCCAGTCGCTGAATGCGCTCGTTGATTTTTGCCAGACCGGGGAATTTATCCTCCATTGGCTCATCTCCACCGGGGAAGCCCCAGAACATCGGGTCTTTGGTGACCTCGACGAGACGCTCGTCTTCAGGCCAAGCGGTGCCTATGAATAGTGTTCCGAATTCAGCGGTGCCGGGAGTGCCCACCGAGAAATTGGCGAGAGCATATTCCGCGAGCAGACGATCCGTGGTCACGTTGGGGTTCAGCGCCATGTCTTGCCTCGTTATCGATTCGAGCGTGTCCCGGTCTGGCGTCAGCCACCCGATGATCGGGAAGACTGCGTCTCGTGGCCGCGTCGGCAAGGTGAACTCATCCATGTAGTCACGAATGGTGCCCTGGCGCAGCGAGATCTCGTCGCACCGTACGAGTTCCTCGTCCCCGTCGTGCGAAATGGTGACGCGGACGTCCAGGTCGCGCTTGGACTTGGGTGCGCGGACCTCGGCGAAGAACTCGACCCGACGACCCTGGGTCTCCGGCAGCACGATCTCGAACGAGCTCAATGAGATGTTAGACTCCCGGAACGTGTCCAGTGATAGGTTGGGCGCGTAGTACCCTTTGAAAAGGTGTTTTCCCAACGCTCCCAGTGACATCGTGTCGCGATTCAGCCACTCGACGGTCACGACGGCGCGCGGACTGGTGGACGCATAGTACCCTTTGAACAGGTACTCCCGGTCGGGCGCGGCCTCGAACCGTGCGATGTCCCGCCCGGGCAGGGCCGCCCTGACGACCGGTTGGTCGGTCGGGAGACCCCACTTCTGCGCGAGCGCGTACCCGACGGCATTCTCTTCATCGGCAGAGAGAGCTTCGTCGTAAAACATGATTTCGGCCAGATCGCCCCTCCCGTCAAGACCCATGCCCGCGAGACCACCTCCCTGATACAACCCAATCTGGTCAAACGTAGCGCTCAGGCCTGCGCCGATATTGGCAGAAGGAGGGACCGGGACCTCCCAGATGCTATGCTGCTCTTGCCCCTCTACTCCTTGCCACCAGCAACGCATGTTCCCGCCGTCGCTGAGGATCTCGGCCTCTCCGGTCGAGGCGTCGTACTTGGCGGTTATCATCTGATGGCTGGTGCGACCGCCGGGAATAGTCGCCCGCATTTCCAGGCCGTATCGCGCCCTGCCCAATTGAAACGCATTGCTGTCGGGTGGGACGCCCTCTGGCGTTGAGCCACAAGGCTTGGTGTTAATATACACATACCCGTTGCCATTGTTCCCGAGCCAGGTGTCGTAGGATGCTACTGAGCCTCCTTCGCCATCTACACCACTGGATTTGACCACGATAAAAACGGTCATGCCCGGGTTCTCACCTGCTGCGGTGCCAGCGACCGAAAAACCTTCCATATGCTCCAACTCGGCGAACCTCAGCATGTCATTGCCGTTTGGCCAACCTCCCGAAACGAATGTCGGCCTGTCACCCGCCGTCCCTTGGATCGCATGATTGTTCCGGCCGGACTTGTCGTACCACTTGGCAACGTCGTTCGTTACAAAACCGCCCTCATTGGCCTTGTTACCGGCTGAGTCTTCGATCGTTGAAGGATCGGACGCGTCCAGGTGAAGGATCAGCCCGCCCCATACCGGCCCGCCGGCCAGCAGCGCAAGCGCAAACACGCAAACGCTTGATATGATTCCTATTGTTACTGTCTTCATCGTATGATCTCCCTTATCGTTTGAGTTACGTAAATATTCAGTGAACGCCGTGTAAGAATGTTGGCTCATTACCAACTCTTTTCGGCTAAAAATTCCTGAATTTTCATAAGAGTATCATATATCCCGTATTTCCCAGATGACTCCGTTGGCTTTGGCATGCGATTTGCGCCAACATCTTGAAAACATGGTATTTCACGCGGATTTATTCACCAAGGTGCCGTGACAGCCTGAGTTGGGTACTGGCGAATATCGTTATTGATCGTGAGGGAAATCTGGATGTTGTCACAGTTGGCAAAACAGAACTGTATTTGTGCAAACAATAACGTGACTGGTTAGGGCCTCGAACCTGGTTTGACCACACCACGTTACACATCGCCACCTGAAGTTTGGTGACTCTACTGTATCGGTTCGAATTCTCTACCCAACTTATTCACTTAGAACACACTAATCACTGAAACAGCATGGGTCCTGGTGCTACGTCATTGCTCGGCCCGCTGAACTATGGTGACAAGACAAATAATTTTCTACTGCTAGAGCACGTCAAATCACTCATGCTCGGGCAACTTGGCAATTTGTATTTTAACCGGGATTTCCCATATGGATCAGCCTGTAACCGCTCCAGGCATGGATTGCCTTTGATTGTAACCGCTGCGCCCCACCCCCCGTGTCTAGCGCGTCGGAATTTCCCCCCCCCTTTTTTACTTCCGGTCCCAATTTCTGGGTTTCTACCTCTCCAATACAAGGTTATCAAGCTCCTGTGCCGCACCTTCGCGTCCTTCATGCGCGGACTTTTCTTCCGACATCCAGCATTTTGCCGCCTCACGCCTCCTACTCGCTACACCGAGCGGTCACCGGTGGCGGTAGAGCGAGTCGTTCAATGCGATCGAGAATCGCACCGAACAACTTACGTGTGATAGCCACTTCGGCAAGTTGGAACGTCACGTATTTTGCATGTCGGGTAACCTTCGCCCCGATCTTCACCAGTTTCTCTCGAAGGGTTGTCAGCGACCAGTGCTTCACCTCATGGGGCAGTGCTAGCCGCCGCAAGAAGTTGGCCAAGTTGTAAGCCAAGACAAAAAGTTGCAGTCGCGTCTGATTGTCCTTGAACGTACGGCAGGAGAGCTTCGTCCATTGCACCGCGTTCTTGCCTTCCTTAATCCATTGCTCCGCCGTGCCTCTACCGTTGTAAAATTTGACGACGTTCTTCGAGTGCTTATTCAAGTTGGTCACGATGAAGCCAACTCGCGGGAACAACTCGCCTGCGTGCCACTCGACCTTGGCGACCACACGGCGTGAATGCTGCCAAGATTTCGCCTGATACTGGAAGCTGTGATAGAAAACCTTGGGCTTGTGGGAAGGGCGGCCTATGGGACGAGTGAGCTGGTGCTCGATTTCCCGCTCCAGCACGGCGTTGGCCTTGATGCGGATGGCGTACAGGTAGCCTTCGTCTTCCAGCAGCCGCATCAGCTTTGGCAGGGCGAAGGCCGCATCGCCCCGGAAGAACTTGGGCACGTCCAAGTCGCGGTAACGCTCGATGACCGGAAGCAGCACACGCCGCCAGAACTTGGCGCTGGCGTTGTTGCCACGGCGGAGCATCGCGTACTCCAGATCGCCCAAGTGATTGAACAGAAACAGCGGGTGATAGCAGGTGCACTCGAAGTGCCCGTTGTAGGCCGTGCCTTCTTGCTTTCCATAAGTCTCGCTGACGGAGCTGTCCAGGTCGAGAATGAGTTGTTTGGGTGGCTTGCACTGATGGACCTTGTCGATCCACTCGCCGGAGAGATTCATCAGCGCCGTGAGGTTGCTGTTGGTACTGAGTGTCTCGGTCTCGAAGCGTCCAACTCCGCTTGTGGAAGCGGCTTCCTTGTCCACCTGTGCCGCCCGGCCACCGACAACGTGCCGCATGGCAGGGTCGACCGCCAGTCGCTCGGCATCGTTCACGTCTTCGTATCCTGCCAGTCGGCTGTAAACCGTCTGCCGCAGCAGCGGAACAAGACCATGTTGTTTGTTCGTGCCCAGTCGTAAATCGGTTAGCACCTCTGCACCCATTTCAGTGAGACTGAGCACTTCGTCCAGTTCACGATAGGCCAACAGGCCAGCATCGCTGGTGATCTTGCTTCCAACGAACTTCAGCTTCAACCGTTTGTCGAAACCGACCCGAAAATCGTCTTTTTGGGCGTCACCCATTGGGTCCCCTGTCACTTCGGCATGTTGAACGTCCAATACACTGCTTATCAAGGGCTTGGCGCAAATCGTATGCCAAAGTGTCAAGCGTCAAATGGGAAATGCGGGTCAAGAGGTAGTTACGTCAATCTGTGTTGCCCTAGTTCTTTTTGGCACGCACCTTGCCCTATAGAGAGATGGTTTTGGTGGCTGCCAATTCGACAGCTGCCAAAAAGGCAAAACGGACTGTTAGGTAAAGGTTGGCAGTCCATGAACGGAACAAGCACCTTTTTTACGAAAGGAACAGGCTGATGGTACGTACGCTCATTCCAATTAGTCCTCGATTCACCAACAAGATCGGTAACCTGAACGAAGAAATGGAGCAATTGCTTCATTTTGCTTTACGTGGTGAGTCCGGTGCGACGGCATGGACACCCCGGATGAACGTCGCTGAAACAGAGACGGAATACAGTGTCTCCTTGGAGTTACCAGGAATACCACCCGAAGACGTCCGTGTTGAAATCGAAGACGGTCACCTGTTGATTTCTGGAAAAGTTGAAGAAGAGACAAAGGATGAAGGCAAATATTTTCATCGCATGGAGCGGCGAACGGGTGAATTTCGACGTGTCTTTGCTTTGCCTGATGAGGTGGACGCCGAAAAGATCGACGCCCATTTCGAACACGGGATTCTGAGGGTTTCGTTGCCCAAAGCCGAGAAAGCGAGACCTCAGCGCATCACTGTCAAAATCAAATGAATTTGACTCGGTTCGGCGAACCTGAAACCGAAACGCCCGGCATCTTCTGCCGGGCGTTTTTTTGTTTTGTAGCTCAAGCCAAGTGTTCTAGCCGCGGTGGAAAAGGCCCCCGAATGAATCAACGGCATGAAACGCGATGCCGTCCAACCTGGCTCGTTCCCACCCTGTTCGGTTCTGACGAGTTGTCCACAGTTTGACGCGATGCGCCTAAGAAATGACGGCGCTTTCTGGTTGGCTGGATTTCTATCGAAACTCTTAAGGTGTTGTACATAAATACTTTATGGCAAGGTGGACAAAACTGGCATGCAACATGCCCTTTTGATCTTGTACGCCGTGACTGAGCGGAATCTGGTCGTACTTGTTCATCGGGGCTGATTCATTTTTTAAGGAGAAAACACTATGAAGCGAATCCTTTCTATCTTGGCTGTGCTGGGGGCCATGACACTGTTCACAAGCACAGCGGAAGCAGGCCACCGCCATGGAGGCTGTGGGTTTTATGGCGGGCGTGGATTCTACGGACCCTCGATCCGCTATCGCACTTTTTCACCTTACTACGGTCGATACGGTGGGTTCCATCCCCACTATGTTCATCCGCGGCGTGGTGGTTTCTATTTTGGGATAGGATTCTAAAACGTCGAATCTTTTGAAGAACAGAGATGAAGGGCAGCACAGGCTCTGGAAGATACCAGGGCCTGTGTTTTTGTTGCAGTTTATCGAATGCTGCCGTTCCATAAACTGCCACGATCTTCCTAGTTTAGCTCGACAGATTCTTCCCAATGCTCGTAGAGTGTTGCCAATTCGCTGCGCCTTTGTTCAATTTCGGAACGAATAGATTTGACACGTTGCCCATCACGTAGTACTTCGGGCAGCAGCAGTGACTGGTGCAGATTGTCGATCTGTGTTTCCTCGTTCTCAATGTCTTTCTCGATGTCCACTAGTTTACGATAAGGAAACTTGCGTCGGCGTTTTGTTGTGTGATTTGGCGGGCGGTTTGATTTGGACGTACGTCGTTTCGTGTCTTCCTGTTGCCTTTGTTGTGCAGACGTGCCGTTGTCACGAACGAGTGACAGCCTTAAAAACATTTCATAATTGCCTTCCACAATTCGGCAGCGGTTCGTGTCGAATACCAGCAGATGGTCTACGACTCGGTTGAGAAAATAACGGTCGTGGCTGACGAATAACAACGTACCATCGAATTGGTTCAGTGACCGTTCCAGCGCGTCACGTGCCCACAAATCCAGATGATTTGTGGGTTCATCCAGGAAAAGCAAGTTTGCTTGTGATGCGGAAAGTCTTGCCAAAAGCGCCCGATTCCTTTGGCCGCCACTGAGTGTCCGTACGGGTTGGTGAACGACATCGTCAATGAGTCCGAAGGTGGCAAGCAAGTCGCGGCGTTGTTGTTCAGTCAATTCGGCTCCGTCTGGTCGAACTGCTTCCAGCAGATCCAGGTCGGCGTCCAAGTTCGTTAACTTTTGGTCAAAGTAAGCTAACTCGACACCAGTCCCCAGAATGACGCGTCCGGAATCCGGTGCGACGTCACTGGTGATGCATTGCAGCAGAGTCGTTTTTCCGGAACCATTTGGACCTAAGATGCCCCATTTTTCGCCCCGTTGAATCGTAAACGTTAGATCGTCGAACAACGTTTGCTCGTACGATTTTGAGAGATGTTCGACACGCAATACGATGTCACCCGCTCGACTGGCTGCAGGAAAGGCCATGGGGGGCACCTGGATCTCTCGAGGGGGCTCGACACGTTCGATCCGTTCCAGCTTTTTACGACGGTCTTCGGCTTGTGAATGTTTCTGACCGGCATGGTGGCGCCTGACGAAATCTTCCAGACGCGCAATTTCGGCCTGCTGGCGTTCGTACGTGCGACGCTGAGTCTCTACCCTTTGCTGCTTTTGCTTCCAATAGGTTGTGAAGTTACCGGGAAACGATTCGATCGTGCCTTGGAATAATTCCCATGTGCGATTGGTGACTCGATCGAGTAAATACCGGTCGTGGCTGACGACAATCATGGCTTGGCGCGATGATGATAGATACTCTTCCAGCCATTGAGTCGCTTGGATGTCCAAGTGGTTGGATGGCTCGTCCAACAGTAAAACATCAGGTTCAGATAGCAGTAGTTTTCCCAACAAAACTCGACTTTGTTGACCACCGCTCAGCTGATTTACTGGTTGTTGCAATTCCGTTTCGCTGAACCCCAATCCTTGTAGTACACGTTCTATTCTGTGGTCCGTTTCGTATCCACCCAGTTGTTCAATTTCATGCTGTAATCTGTCGTAGTGATCACCCAACTGACGAGTTACTGACTCGTCATCTTGAACCTTGGCCATTTGCGCTGCGACCGCTTCCGCCTCTTGAATCAGTGTCGTTAGTTCCGACAGAGCCTCGGCGGTGAATTCCCAGACCGTTTGGTGAGTCGGGGTGTCCATTTGTTGTTGCAGCAAGCCCACTTTTTGTGAGCTGTGAATGTCGATCGTTCCTGCGTCAGCCTCTTCTTTTCCACTGACGATGTGCAGGAAGGTAGTTTTGCCGCAACCATTGGGGCCGACCAGTCCGATGCGGTCACCGGACCGAATTTCACCACCAGCTCCCAGAAGCACTTCTTCGGAACCGTACCGTTTGATGATGTCTGAAATGGTTGCTACGACCACGACGACCAAAACCTCAAGTTCTATGGATAATGATAGATACGGACATGGTCGAGCCCTCTTAAGACGACCGGTTCAGCCATTGAGCAAGCCGTTTCAGGTCGTCGGCGTCCATTTCGCGGACAAGGTCCAGCCGGTGGGTATCGTGGATTGCCAGTATGTGGTTCTCGTCGAAAATGACATCATCACCTGAGTTCAAACCATGCAAACGTGATTCGACTAACGGATTGTCTACGGTGCCCAACAAGAAACTGTCGTCCCGACGTGTAACGCTTACCCAAAAGTCTTCTCCCCAGCCGCGTGCTGGAATAGTTTGAACAGGAAGTGGCACCAAGGATCCTGGTTGTTCGTGTCGCAAAATTGGCTTACTTGCTTCTCCATGACAAGAGGGGCAGTAGCATTTTTCGGCTGTATCTTGGTGCACCGAAAATCTGGACGAATCGATGCGTAATTCGACAAAATGTCCTGGCCGAATGTGTTTCTTGAGCACATCCGGGGGAATCTGAAACTGGTCGCCATATTCCAGGTGCTTCGCTACGCCATCTATCAACTGGTAACCGTTGGTGAATTGCTGCCGTTCGTATTGCAACTTCAGATGATCTGTCATGATAAAACAATCTAATAGTACCCTGAGACGATGCCGTTCCCTACTTCCATTGGATGACGCAAGCGTTACACTGTGGCTTCTTCATTCCTCAAAAGTATCATGAAATAACCGGATTTGCTCGTTTCTCGGATTTGCTCGTTTCTCGGATTTGATAGATTAGTTTTGATTCTTGGAACCTGCTTAGTTCGTAGGTTGGAACTATGATCTATCCCTGCCCTTTTGGCAGTTGTTGATCCAATCCGCTGGATGGTATGCCCGGTTCTATGGTGGGGGAACGGTGAAAACCAGAGACTAGCGATCTTGGGCTGGCGTTCTGGTAAATCAATACGATGAAATGTAGCGTTTCCCAATCGGTTTAGTCTTAAATGGCGAACTTTAACAGTGTCGGAAGAAACCGGGAATTCGACAAGTACAAACTAGACTTGCAGGAGACAGATCATGGTAGAACATCTTGTTATTCTGAAATTCAAGCCAGAAGCAACGCAACAGCAGATCGACGAATTCATCGAAAACGCCCAAGGGTTGCGAGATAGAATTGATGGTGTGGTCGATTTGAGCGTAGGCACGAACTTTACGGCTAGATCTCAGGGGTACACTCATGGGGTGTGTGTACGCTTCCGCAATCAAGCAGCATTGGAACAGTACCTTCCCCATCCCGACCATGTCGAAGTCGTGGAGAAATACATTAAGCCTATTCTGGAAGACATTGTCGTCTTAGATTATGAATTCTGAGCAGAGATTCGTTGCGCTATTCGGCTTCGCAAGAGAAATGGGGAAACGTGCGCCGTTTCAATACTGCTGCTTGTAGATGATCTTAAGCTTGGCTGGGGTACGTGGCGTTGTCGAACGGTCCTATTTCAACAATTCGCTTAATGCAGTGGTTGAGTTCCCTAGGGCTGTAAGGTTTGTCAATGATGGCAGCCAGTTGCAGTTCCTTGATTCGTTGCGAATCTAAAAGTTCTTGACTGCGGGCACTTACCATGATGACCGGCAAGGTGACAGTTTGGCTGTGCTGACGGATCTTTTCTACAAGAGTGAGTCCGTCCATCCGCGGCATTTGCCAATCGGTGACGACCACGTCGATTTGGTTTGAGCAGATCAGCTGCCAAGCTTCTTCGCCGTCCGTTGCACAGAGGACATTGAGACCGTCTCGCTGCAGGGTGTATTCGGTTGGCCGCAGGATTGCCGGCTCGTCATCGCAAAGCAGGATCGTTTTATCCATGGCAGACGACCGTTCTTGAAAAGAAGGAAAAAGCGCGGCGAGGTCCCCTCTAGCTTTCAGCTATCCTCGCCGCGCGAGCTACTGCGCCTCTCCCCAAGGCGCCGATGCACTCCAACCATAGATTGAGGAACACGGCTGTCAAACTTGGGATTCCAAAGAGAGTTGGAAATTGGAGGGTGTGTGCTCAAGTGTTGAAAAAAGGGAACATATGCTTCCCCAGGGCGACTAAGATGAACCCCAATCGAGTCCCACGTCGAAGTTGGGAGCTGAATGTGTAAGGGCTCCAACACTGATTCGATCCACACCGGTTGCAGCGATTTTTCTCATCGTGCCAAGCTGTATGCCGCCAGATGCTTCCAATTGCACTTTGGGACAGATTTGATCTCTCAGCTGGCACGCTTCACGGAGCATTTCTAGGGAAAAATTGTCGAGTAGTACCATTGTTGGTTGAGCTTCCAGTGCCGTACGTAGCTGCTCGAGTGTGTCAACTTCGACCTCCATGATCATGGTGTCAGTTGTATCGGTTGGACGGTCTTTGTTTAGTAACCCACGTGTGCGTCGCATAGCTGTCAAGAGAGGGGCCTCACCGTCTTCTGCGTGATCTGCGGCGAATGCCAAGTGGTTGTCTTTGATGAGAATCGCATCGTACAAGCCGGAACGATGGTTTCGCCCGCCACCACAGCGCACCGCGTATTTCTCTAGTCGTCGCCATCCTGGGGTCGTTTTGCGGGTATCGTAGACGGCCGTCGTGGTACCGGAGACGGCAGCGACATACTGTTGGGTTAACGTGGAGATGCCGGATAGATGTCCCAGTAAGTTCAGTAGCAGACGTTCTACCGTCAAAAGATCGCGGGCAGGGCCTGAAAGGCTCGCGATTTTCTCACCCACTTCGACTTGATCACCGTCGCTTACGAAACTGGACCACTTGGCTGGGATCTCCATTTCGTCAAGTGCCGTTTGTGCGGCACGAATACCACAGATGATCCCCTTGCCGCGGGATCGTACCACCGCCTGTGCACGAGCCCCCTCGTCCACAATGGCCAGTGTGGTCCAATCATGCCCACGTGCCAGATCTTCGTGGACCCAGAGGCGAATGAGTTGCCTACAGTCGAATGCGACTTCCTCATTCCATTCGATTTGCGTGAAATCTTGCGACATGGGCCCAGGGACCGGTTATAGGAATGGCCAATTTCTTCAGGTTCTTCGGAGTCTACCAATTGTAGCGGCTGACGGCGATAGGCCATGTCTGTGAGCTACATTTGGACGTACCCACTTGGCAATGTGCACGATGCATACTTGCCGAGAGAGAGGAAAATACATGCCAGCGTCTCTGACATCACAACGGCCTGGTAGCGTCCTGGCCAGTTTGTTGTCCGAAGAATCATTCCGACCCGCCGAGCTGCGCTCTTTGGAAGAAACTGGGCTGCCTGCATCGCTTGTCGAGTCCCTTGTGTGCAAATTCTTGCTCCAGACCGGTAGCAGTAGTGGTCGTGAAATTGCCAAAGAAATCTGTCTGCCGTTTGGCGTTCTAAACGGCATCCTTCAGGCACTGCGAACAAGACAGATCGTGTCGCATATGGGATCGGCGATGTTGAATGACTACCGGTACACATTGACCGAACAAGGTCGAGGACAGGCTCAAGTTTTCCACAACGCGTGTGCTTATGTCGGACCAGCTCCGGTACCATTGGCGGAGTACATCGACTCGGTCGACGCTCAAACGATTCGTGCCGAATCGCCGAAGCGAAGCGAATTAATCGACGCCTTCCGTGAGATCTCCATAGACCCCAGCCTTTTCGAGAAGCTTGGGCCGGCGATTAACTCAGGAGCGGGTCTATTTTTGTACGGTTATCCTGGGAACGGGAAATCGACTTTGGCCAGGCAAATCACCATGTGTTTCAGCCAGAAAATCTGGGTGCCCCATACGTTGGTCGAAGATGGTCAGCTGATCAAGCTGTATGATGCCGCGTATCATCAGGAAGTTGAAGCATCCGACGAGAGCCTGATTAGATCTACAGAAGTTGACGCACGTTGGGTCAAGATTCGTCGACCCACGGTGGTGGTGGGTGGCGAATTGACATTGGACGCACTGGAAATCCGTCACGATCCGAACAGCAATATGAATGAGGCACCATTGCAAATGAAAAGCAACGGCGGCTGCCTAATCATCGACGATTTTGGTCGTCAACGGATTGACCCCACGGAATTGTTGAACCGTTGGAGCGTGCCCTTGGAGGCTCGTGTTGACTTCTTGACTTTGTCGACTGGCAAAAAGATTCAGGTGCCCTTCGAACAACTTATTATTTTTTCTACGAATTTAGAGCCCTGTGATCTAGTCGATGACGCTTTTTTGCGCCGTATCCCGTACAAGATTAAAATCTCTGACCCGCAACCAGACGAATTTCACCAACTTTTTCAGATTTACTGTGACAAATTTGGTTGCGATTACCAGAAGGACGTGATTGACGAACTGATTCAAAAGCATTATTTGGCTGCCAACCGGCCTTTAAGGCGTTGTCATCCGCGTGACTTGTTGGGGCAGATAAGAAACTATTGCGTCTATAACGACTTGCCCTTGGAAGTTAAACCCGAACATTTTGACCGTGTAGTGAAGAGCTACTTCACAGCTGTCATGGGTGAGCAGTAGCTTTCAAGTTGGGCTCTTCGTCACACTACTCGAAATACATGAAGTTGTACTATCGTGTGGTTGGTTCGCACGTAAATTTGCGCCGAAAGCGTTTTGCAACAAAGCTTCAGGTAGCGAAAAGATGCAGGACTCAGCTTACGATCCTTGTTGTCGCAGCGCTTCGTAAAGGACAATGGCGACAGCACTTGCTAAGTTAAGGCTGCGGACTTCTGGCCGTATGGGGATCCGTAGGGAACGATCGGCATTTTCTGCCAGCAAAGATCGCGGTAAACCCTGTGTTTCGGATCCAAAGACCAGCAAGTCATCCGGTGTAAACCGTGCCGAGGTGTATTCACGTTCGGCCGTTTTCGAAAAAAGCCAATACGGTCGGGTGGCAGTGGCTTGGCGCAACGAGTCCCAATCGTCTTTGACCGTCCAGTCGAGATGGTCCCAATAGTCCAAACCGGCTCGTTTCAAGTAATGATTGTCCATACGAAACCCAAGTGGGCGCACCAACCACAGTTTGGCACCGATGGCCACACACGTGCGTCCCACATTACCCGTATTGTGTGGGATCTCCGGTTGGTGCAAAACAACATGGAAATTTGGGGCGTTTGACATGGAACCAACACACTGGCTTGTACGTACGAACGGTAGTTTTCGGTCCGGAGTCCGATACGGTGCTCATCCAGGATTCGTCCACCCAGAATAAGCTGAATCCGCTTTGTATATAGGCGAAACCAGCCAGGCTCGCAACTACGTCGGCTCACTAATTGGTCCCATGGTGTGTCGCCGATCGCGGGCTGTGTCTTGATATGGAGGATGTGCTGTTGCAGGGTCGATTGCCGTTCGGAACAATATAGTGGTTGTAGAGCGACTTTATTGGGAGTATTTGTGAATGGAACTGCCACGTAATCCAACTCGTTCCGTCAGAATTGGTACGACAACGATTGGAAATGGACACCCGATTGCCGTGCAGAGCATGACGGCCACTGCCACCCAGGATGTGACTGCTACCGTAGAGTTAGTCAATTTGCTTTACCATGCGGGTGCCGACGTCGTCCGCATTGCGGTCGACAGCCGCAAGGACGCAGCAGCACTGGCAGAGATCCGGCAACGGACCGAGGCCAATCTGTCGGTGGATCTGCAGGAGAATTACCGCTTGGCTGAGCTAGTGGCTCCGCACGTAGACAAGATCCGCTACAATCCCGGACACTTGTACCATCACGAACGAGACAAGCCGTGGCAGGACAAGGTCCGTTATCTGGCAGATATCTCGGCCGAACATGACTGTGCCATGCGAGTTGGTGTCAATTGTGGAAGTGTTGATCCCGACAAGCAGGATCAGTTCGACGAACATGATTCCATTCAGCCAATGCTGGCAAGCGCGATGGAGCATTGTGATCTGCTCGATTCACTTGGATTTATGCGGTATTGCGTTTCGCTCAAGGATTCAGATCCGTCCAAAGTGATTGACGTGAACCGGCGTTTTGCCGAAGCTCGCCCCGAAATACCACTTCATTTGGGAGTGACCGAAGCGGGCCTGCCTCCCGATGGCGTCATCAAGACTCGTGTCGCATTCGAGCAATTGATTAGCCGTGGAATCGGGGATACGATTCGCGTCTCGCTAACTGTGGCCAATGAGAGAAAGCCAGAGGAAATTGAGGCTGGTCGCCAAATTCTGGCGGACATGGCAGCCGGTCGAGTCCGTTCGGTTGTCGACTTCGGTCGACAAAGTCTGAACATCATTGCCTGTCCCAGTTGTTCTCGTGTAGAGAACGAAGCTTTTATTGAATTGGCTGAACAGGTCAAATCCATGACTGCGTATGCCCAACAATATGCCATCACGATTGCCGTGATGGGGTGTCGCGTGAATGGCCCCGGTGAAACGGACGACGCTGATCTGGGACTGTGGTGTGGTCCCCATCACGTCAATTTGAAGAAAGGAAGTGAAACGCTAGGCGCGTTTGCCTATGACGAAATTCTAGGCCGTTTAAAAGAGGAACTTGATGCACTCATTGAAAGCGGTTGTCTGGCTGGGAAGCGATGACGCCGTAGACGGAAAGTAGCACGTCTTCTGGTGTCCTAAGTGGATGTTTGGCTCCAATCGCAATTCGAAATATAAGTCATGTTGCTGTAATCGCAATCGGCAGGAAGAAGGTCCTGCTGGACCAACCGCGAGTGGGTTTCTAAAGTGTTTGAGCTCTGCGGGAGGCTTGCTTTCCCGGAAAATGCCTGGAAATGAACCGCAGCTTACGATTTCTTGAGCAGCACCATTTGATCGACTTCTGTAAATTCAAGTTTTCGAAACAGTCCCAGAGATGCCTGATCTGACTCGTGTACCTGGACTTCGGCCATGCTGACGCCTTGAGCCTGTAGTTGGCGGAGAGCTTCGCCCAGCAGATAAGTTGCATGACCTTGACGCCGTATGGAAGTGTCAATCTCTAGGTGTAACAATCCGGCAGCACGGATTCCCCAGCTCTCAGCAATCGGAGCCATATCCCAGAACAGCGCATGGCCGCACGCCTGAGTCTGACCTTTGCGAGAAAGATAAAAACAAGTGCGTTCCGTTTCACCCAACGTACATGCTTCCCACCAGGAATGTGTCGGAGGGTCAAACACAGCATCAAGCACATGACCTCGTCGAATGGCCATTTGTTGGCGATTAATTTGTGGTCGAAACCCCATCAGATCTCGCTGCAAGACGAGCCAGTTATCTTCTTGCTGGTAGCCATGGTTTTCGTACAACGCTAACCAAGCTTTGTCCGAGCGGTATACCCCACGTTGCTGGCAGCCTCCGTACAGCCCCAAATAGTAGGGACTCACAGGAGGTACGGCTCCAGCGTACAGGGTCTGTGCGCCACGTCGCCTCAAATAATCTTCGCTATGTCGCAATAGCTCGGCAGCGACTGAATTCCATTCGACGTCAGGAACTACGAGCAGGAAATTAGTCAATCCAACTTTCTGGTCCAAGTCTTCCAGGTCCGGACGCGGTCCGAAAGCAGCGTGTACAAAGCCTACCAGGCGATCGTCCTTTTCCGCCACAATGAATCCATCGCGATCGAAAAACGGTTTTGCCAGGACATGCCGTTCGAGCAAGGCTGGAGACATAGGTTGCAACAGGTTTCGACTCGGTGGCTGGCTGCGCCAGACGGCTGCGATGGCGGGTGGGTCAGCGTTGCGGAATGCACGAAAACGAATCAAGTTGGCTATTCCTCACCGAAGCGAACGAAAATGCTTCCCTCTTCCAATCGAACGGTATACGACGGCTGTGCGATGTTTTCGTTGATTTGATGAATCCCATTGGTTACGTCAAATTGCCAACCGTGCCAAGGGCAAGTGATTACACAACCTGAAATCGTGCCCTTACCGAGTGGCCCACCTTGGTGGGGACAAATGCCGTCCAGAGCGTAGAATTGCCCATCCACATGAAACAAGGCGATCACTTTGCCCTCAGCAACCACTTCAATGGAATGGTCTGGGGGACAGTCTGCCACGGATGCCACACGAACCCATTCAGCCATAGTTGCTCGTCGTCCCGAAATTATGCGGCTTTGCGGTGCATCTTTCGTCGCGGTTCGCCTTTCCAACGTCGATGTAGCCACCAATACTGATCTGGTGTGATCCGGACGATTTCTTCTAAACGCTGATTGTACCATTGTGTCAATTCACGCACGTTGTCGGGCCCGCTGTTAGGTTCGGCTGGGTCCACGACCGCATAGCAGCCGATTTCGAAGTGTAGGGGGCGTTTGTGTCGTTTGGCATAGCTGACGACCAGTGGAGTACCGCTGCTCAGCGGAAATACTGCAATGGCTTTGTGACAAGAAGTTGGTTTTCCAAAAAAGTCGACCCGGCAACCCTTGTGACCTCCCCATTGATCGCACAAGATGGCGAGTGACTGGCCAGAGTCTAAAGCGGCTGCTACCTGCCTGGCGCTTCCTTGTTTCGGCAAAATGGACTGTCCGTGAGCTGCTCGGAACTGCTTAAAAAAACGATCGAGTAGCGGGTTGTCCAGTGGACGCGCCACAGCGAATGTTGGAAAACCGAGCAGTCCTGTTGTGTAATTGCCCACCTCAAAATTGCCGAAATGGCCCGACACGATCGTGATGGGGCGTGGATCCAGCAACAGACGTACCAAGTCGCGGCGGCTACCTGGTGCAAAAGAGATGTAATCGCGAAAATTTGTCTGGTGAACTTTTCGTGGAACGTGTGCGATTTCGCAGATCATCATGAAGAGATGTGCCCACATGCGTCGCGCGGTTTGCTGGCGGCGCTGCTCGGTCCAGGATGGAAATGCCACCTGCAGATTTTTGTCGATCACGTCCGCACGTAACTTAATGCAATGCGTCATGAGCCAGCCGACAGTACCGGAGATCCACTCACAAGTTTCAATTCGGATCGCCTGAATCCAACAGAAAAACAGACGAACCGCCAGGTATTCAATCCAGTGTCGAACGCGTATCATAAGGACTCGTTTGAAATGAGATCGCCAAAAAGGTCTCGGATTGTGACAGGTCCCAGATTCGAACGAAAGGTGAGTTGACGGAAGCTAGCATTCTGCGGGATCAACGATTGTCTTTTAACTTTATTTCTGTCTGAGGTAAGCCGTCTGCTTACCTCAGAAATCAAGAATAAACGACCATTAGCCGGTCTGTTCATCAGCATACCAAGAGGAGAAACTTATCTATGGCATTCGGATTTGGAATTATTGGCTGTGGCATGATATCTCGGTTTCATCAGCGGGCGATCGCTGATATCGGAGAAGCCGAATTGATTGGGTGTACCGACGAGGTGCTACCGGCCGCTCAGGCGTTTGCAGACGAGGCAGGTTGCCATTGCTATCAGTCGATCGATGAGATGGTGGCTGACGATCGAATCCAAATCGTAACGATTTGCACTCCCAGTGGTGCTCATCTCGAACCCGCGCTGGCTGCCATCGAGCATAAGAAACATGTCATTATCGAAAAGCCGTTGGAAATTAACCCGTCCCGTTGCGACGAAATCATCCAGGCAGCCGACAGTCAGGGCGTTGTAGTTTCCACGGTGTTTCAGTCGCGGTTCCACGCATCCAGTTGTGAACTCAAGCAGGCTGTCGACGAAGGCCGGTTTGGCAGGCTGACTTTGGGCGACGCCTACGTGAAATGGCATCGTAGCCAGGAATATTATGACCAGGGAGCTTGGCGCGGCACCTGGAAATTGGATGGTGGCGGAGCCTTTATGAATCAGGCAATCCACAGCGTCGACCTACTGTTGTGGCTGATGGGGCCGGTCGCTGAAATTCGAGCGCAGATGGCGACGTTGGCACATGAACGGATTGAGGTCGAAGATGTGGCAATAGCCTCGCTGCGTTTTCAAAGCGGTGCCTTGGGAAGCATGGAGGCTACGACCGCTTCATATCCAGGCATGTTCAAACGGATTGAGATTCATGGCACTGAAGGAAGTGCGGTGCTGGAAGAAGAAGACATCAAGGTGTGGGATTTCGCCAATCCGACCGAAAGAGATGAACAGATTCGCGAAGAACTCGCTAACCGTACCGAAACAGCTGGGGCTGTGGCAGATCCAGCTGCGATGGGGCATCATGGCCACACGCTGCAATTCGGAGATGTGATCGCGGCTATCAAGGAAGGTCGGGCCGCACAGATTGATGGAGCCGAAGGTCGACGTTCGGTGGAAGTCATCTGCGGTATCTACGAGTCGGCGCAGTCTGGAAAACCTGTCGTGTTTGGTTGAACACTGTCCTGCGGGGCTTCGCGGAAAATCCGCCACCGTCAGCTTTTTGTTGGATGTTGGCTGTGTAGAACTCGGAACCCTGAACAGAACGAATCTTCACTGTGCCCTGTCTGGCCAAACAGCTGATTGAAATGTTCCGGCTATGCGGTGTTGTCTACCAGCACAGCTAGTAGAGAAATTCCGTTCAACATGGCGTGCACGACGACACAGGAAAGAATTCTGTGAGTTCTCTGATAGAGGTATCCCATGCCCACAGCGAGAAAGAAAAGAGGAATGGGTGCGGCCCCTTGGCCTGCGTGCAGGATCGCAAAGATGGATGCGCTTACCAGGATGGGCCACCAAGAGCCAATTCGGATCACATCGTGGCGTTGATTCGCTGGGATAAGAGTTCCGAAGATAGAATTGAGTGAAAGATCAGGATTCTCCTGTCTCATCGCCCAGAAATATGCGAGTTTCTCTAACGCACCTTGTAGCACGACGCGAAACAGGAACTCTTCGACGAGCGGAGCAACCACGACGGCAGCCAAGAAGGCCGTGATGAACGGCCACGGACCATCATGGTCGGCCAACATGTCAAGAATCGGATGTTCGTATTCGATCTTACTTTGCAATGCTGCTTGGATGGTGAAGACGATGCTGGCGAGCATAGCAAAGGCATAAACTCCATCAATCAGGTCGAACCAGGCATACCGTAAATCGACTCCCAGATCCCGCCAATTTGCACCTCGAAAATTCATAAGCTGGACGATAGCCGTTGCCAAGAACACCGGAAGCACACAGCTGCTGACAATTAAAGCCAGGTATTCCTTGCTGATCGTTGTCTGGTCGGTAAGGCTGAGCGTGATGACTGCTGTCACATACTGAACGACGAAGAACCCCATCAGTACGAGTAACGTATCCAGAAAACTCCACGGAACTGGACGACGTGGTGCGAAAGGTAACAAGACTTGACCACTATTGACCCGGCGGATGCTCCACACCCAAAGATAGATGGAGGTGGCCAAGCCAACGAGAAAGGCGGCCTCGACCAGTTTTTCCACCACCATCATGAGTCACCACGCACCATGCGAGCTGCGCGGATGATGTAGCCGACACCTGAATAGATTGTGGAAATGATCGCCAGCCAAATAGCAACATCACAGCTTTGCTGCATCCAATCAGCTTTCCATTCACCTGTACCTTCCAGGCACAGCAGGCTGAGGGATATCGCGATACACTGGAGAACCATTTTTATTTTGCCGGCGAAATTTGCCGAAAAGTCAATGCCTTGTTGTTCCATCATGCTACGGATGGTGGTCACCAGCATTTCGCGCGAGATGACGACGACGGCCATCCAGGACTCAATGCCAGACGTTGGTTCGGCAACCAAAAAGATAAAAGCGCCGCTGATAATGAACTTGTCGGCGAAGGGATCGAGAATCCTCCCCAACTGAGTGATCTGATTGTATTTTCTTGCCCAGTAGCCATCCAACCAGTCGGTTCCAGCGGCCAACAAGAAAGCGACCAGCGCAGGAAGGTAGTACTGCTGAGACAGCAATACAAAAAACACAATCGCTACCAATAGGCGTGCGGACGTGATTCCATTCGGGATATTCCAGTTGCTATTGGATGGCATGGTCTGGTTCCTGCCGCCGTTTTACAGCTAGTGACGGTTGTTTATCGTGGTCGTGTAAAGGTCCCCAACAGGAGTTGCTCGGCGTTCGTTGTACAAATATTCTTATCGGGGTGTGTCGATGGCTGCTGCGATGAGGTCGTACTGTTGGCAGTCGACGATTTCGCAACGCACTATTTGGCCGGCTGCCAGATTATCTCCAGTGACGTAGGTGACACTGTCGATGTCCGGCGCGTCGACGTACCAACGGCCGATCCAGGCGTTTGGTTGTCCTTCGACGGGTAGATCGATCAATACGTCCACTTGCCTACCGATTTGTTGCTGGTTCCAGGCGAAAGCATTTTGCTGTTGGATTTCCATTAACGTATCACGACGAGCCTCTTTGACGGTTTCCGGCAAGTGCCCAGGCAGGGAAGCGGCTGGTGTGTCCGGTTCCAACGAATAGGTAAACGCACCTAGCCGTTCAAATTTTTGTTTTCGCACAAAGTCGGCCAGTGTTTCAAAATGCTCGTCAGTTTCACCCGGAAAGCCGGTAATCATGGTTGTCCGCAGCGCCAATCCTGGAATACGCTCTCGCAACTTTCCTAACAGTTCTTCTGTTTTCTTGCGGGACACTCGGCGAGCCATCCGTTTTAGCATTTCGTCGTGAATGTGCTGCAAGGGCATGTCGAGATACGGTACGATTTTGTCCGACTGTGCAATGGTATCGATCACTGCATCGGTGACGTACATCGGGTAGAAATACATCAGACGAATCCATTCGATGCCGGCAACTTGCTCTAATCCTTCTAGAAGTTCGGCCAACCTGGGTTCGCCAAATAAATCGATGCCATAATAAGGCGTGTCTTGTGCGACGATGTTCAATTCCCGCACACCATCAGCCGCCAATTCTTCGGCTTCCTGAATAACCTGCTCCGGAGTCTTACTAATGTGCTTGCCACGCATTTTGGGAATTGCACAAAAGGTGCAAAGGCGGTCGCAGCCTTCGGATATTTTCAAGTAAGCAAAGTGGCGTGGTGTGATCCGTAGACGCTGACGATCGCTTAACGCGGTGATTGGAGCCGGGCGGAAAACGGACCGTTGTTCATCGAGGCGTCCCACCAAACGATCGGCTACACGTGTGATTTCGTCCCTGCCAAAAACACCGACCAAATGGTCAATCTGCGGTAGTTCTTCCAGCAATTTCTCTTTCTGCCGTTCTGCCAGGCACCCAGAGACGATCACCCCACGGGTACGCCCTGCCCGCTTCAACTCGAGCATTTCTCGGATGACCCCGTACGATTCCTGTCGAGCCTGCTCAATGAATCCGCAGGTGTTGACGACAACAAAGTCCGCCCCGTCCGGGTCGGTTACCACCTGATAGCCGTCAACATCGAGAAGGCCCAGCATGCGTTCGCTGTCGACCAGGTTTTTGGGACATCCCAGGCTGACGAACGCATATGTGCCTTTCGTCGTTTCAATATTTGAATCGTAAGCAGGTGATGTCGTCACTATGAAAATACTTCTAGATTCGATAACGAAAGGGTTTTTCTACCAGACGCTCCATCATACCCCATTTATAGGGGTGCGGCGAGAGCATGTGCCGTTTCGAAAATATGGAGGTGAGAGTCACCGAAAACGCGGATACATTGAGGATATGGATCGGTCTCGTATGAGTGATTTCTTGGCTGACAGAGTGTACTCTTTTGCAGTCTAGTTCGAGCGCAAACTCTGCCCACTGGTATTTTGCGGGGCCCCACTATTCCGTCAATTGGGAGGTAATGAATTGTTGCGCGAACGTCAAAGCATCGGGCAGTTTGCTAGGATCCTTACCACCAGCTTGAGCCATGTCGGGGCGTCCACCGCCTCCTCCACCGACGACTTTCGCTGATTCTCGCACCCAGTCACCTGCACTCAGCCCTCGTTTTACCAGGTCGTGTGTGAGTCCGGCGACGAGTGTGACTTTAGATTCTCCTTGGCTGGCTGCTAACAGAACGGCAACGGATTCTTGTTTTTGTCGAATCTGATCAATAAGTTGCCGCATGGTATTAGGATTGCCTCCTGGTGCTTCGGCAACGACAACTGGAATTCCCCCGGCATCGCTGGCTTGTTCCAACAATGAATCGACAGAAAGAGCACCGGCTGCTTGGCTGTTGGCGAGTTGCTGTTCGAGGTCTTTGATTTCCGACTGTAAGGCGGCGTATCGTTGCGGCACATCAAACAGGCCCACGTTGAACAATCTTGCCGTCTCTTGTAAGGCGGCTCGTTGTTGAGCATAGGTGGACGGTCCCTTGGCTGCCGTTGTGGGAGATTCGGTCTTTTCGACCGCCTTACCTCCGCCAGCGATTTGTTTCTTGAGGTCACGTATCCGCTGTGACAGTTGTTTTGCAGCGAGTGGCACCTCAAGCAACTCGGTACCTGTCAACTTGGCAACTTCGGCTAAAACAGCTTCTGTACGCTGTTGATGATCTCGGGCCTTAGTGCCGGTCAACGCGACGATTCGGCGAGTGCCTGCCGAGACACCTTCTTCGCTGACGATTTCCATGTTTCCAACTTCCTGCGTATTGTCTAAGTGGGTGCCTCCGCACAACTCTCGGCTGAATGCACCCATGGAAACCATACGCACAGGATCCGGATATTTTTCTCCAAACAGCATCATAGCTCCCTGTTGACGAGCATCCGCCAGAGGCAAGATATCTGCCGCAATGGTGTGAGATGCAGAGATTTTTTCCAGGCAATCGCTCTCGACATCTTGCAGCGTGTCTGGGGACACAGCTGACATGTTTGTAAAGTCGAACCGCAACCAATCCTCGTCGACTTTAGAGCCTTGCTGTTGCGCATGGGAGCCGAGATTGTTTTGCAATGCGTGATGCAAGATATGCGTTGCCGAGTGGGCACGACGGATGGCTTGCCGACGTGCCGAGTCCACACGTGCAGTCACCTTGTCACCTGTGCGGATTTCACCTTCTGCAAGTTGACCGTAGTGCAGGATCAGATCACCATCCTTCTGAGTGTTGTGTACCACAAAGCGAAATTGTTCGCCTGCGATTTCTCCGCTGTCTCCAACTTGCCCACCACTTTCTCCGTAGAATGGGGAACGATCTAATACCAAGATTACTTTGGTGTCGTGTCCGAATTCGACCAGATGATCACAAGGCTGATTTTGGGCAATGATGAATTTGATTTCAGCTTCGCCTTCGGTCGTCTGATAGCCCAGGAATTCGACGTGATGAAAAGCCTTTTTGATGGCGTCAATCGGATTGCCTGTGTCTCCCATGACGGTGTGTACGACCGTGCCAGTTTTTCGTCGGTGCTCTTCGGTGGCCTGTTGGTAGCCTTCCCAATCGAATGCGAGATTGTTCTCGGCAGCCATGGATTCGAAGACTTCTGGTGGAAAGCCGTACGTTTGATAGAGATCTGCTGCGGCGGCACCATCTACTGTTGTCCGTCCATTTGAACTCATCTCTTCGAAAATCCGTTGCATACGAACCATTCCCGCGTCGATGGTGTCAAAAAAGTTTGCTTCCTCGTTCTTGATCACATCAGCGACTCGGTCGACCGTCGACGCCAATTCGGGATAAGGCGTCTTCATTTGATCTACAACGGCGGGTACCACCTTGTAGAGGAACGGTTCTTTTAAACCCATTTGATGACCATCGATCACTGCCCGTCGGAGAAGTCGGCGGATGACGTACTTTTCTTTTTGAGCTCCGGGATATACGTTTTCATGCACCGCCATCGTGCATGCGCGCAAGTGATCGGTGATTCGGCGTATGCGGCGTCCGTTGTCTGACTGGTACTCGTAAGGCACCTGGCAGACTTCAGCGGCTGCTTCGACGATGGGCAGCAGGATGTCGATGTGATAATTGGTCGGCACACCTTGCAGGCAGGCAGCTGCACGCTCCAAACCCATTCCTGTGTCGATGTTTTTGCTAGGAAGCGATTGCAGGTTATTGGGGGGATTACCGACGCGATTGAATTGTGTGAAGACAAGATTCCATATTTCGACTTCGTCACCAAAGTCGTCGTGATAGAAGATTTCGCTGCATGGGCCACACACGCCATCGGGACCTTCGCTGGGTGCCCCTGCAGGCCAGAAATTGTCATGCTCACCCATCCGCTCGATGCGATTTGATGGGACCCCGATGTCGTTTTCCCAGATGCCGAAAGCTTCGTCATCGTCGGTGTAGACCGTCACGGTTAAGCGGCTTGGATCAATGCCGAGCCATTTCTTGTCGGTAAGGAATTCCCACGCCCAGTGGATCGCTTCCTTTTTGAAATAGTCCCCGAAACTGAAATTTCCCAGCATTTCAAAAAAAGTATGGTGGTAAGCTGTTCTTCCTACGTTGTCGATGTCTCCGGTTCGTAGACATTTCTGACACGTGGTGGCACGTGTGAAATCAAGTTTGACTTTTCCCAAGAAATGGTCTTTGAACTGGTTCATGCCTGCCGGCGTAAACAGGACAGAAGGATCCCAGGTGGGGACGAGTACATCGCTATCGCAGCGCGTATGGCCTTGGGTTTCAAAAAACTCCAAATACTTTTCACGTAATTCGTCGGTCTTCATAGTGGATCGGTCAAGGATGAGGTCTGGGCAAAAGCTTGTTGTTACGTCTTATTCAGGAGGGATCAGGCGGACCAAGGGTTCACCTTCTTGATTGATTACAAATCTTAGTTCGACAGGTCCTCGTTATTGGCGAACTGCTTTCAGGAATGCATCAGGCGTGCCAACTTCTGTTCCGGCACATGGCTGATGAACATTCCACGAAGCAATCCTTGTTGCCAAGCCGGTGTGCCGTCGTGTACATCGGTCACTGCGACACATTTGTTAACTTGGGAGATCGTCGAAGTAGCGAGTCGGGCGAAGGATGTCGATGCGGTGGCATGGTCGTAACGCATGCCTCGCCACCAACGATCGTCTTTTGACACAATGGAGCTTCGTGACCTCACGACCGGCTTCTTCGCGAGTGTGGCTTGTACCGTGAGTTCAAGCGTGTCGCGAACGATCCGTAATGGGACTTCCGAACCTACAAGGCATCGTCCGATAGATAACATAAATTCGTCTGTGTTGGCAACCGAGGCGTCCCCGATATGGGTGATGATGTCTCCTTGCACCAGACCGGCGAGGGTAGCTGGTGTCCCCGGCACGACCTGTCGAATACGAACTCCAGGGCGAGAATCTGGGGCGTCAGCTGAGACCGTTGAATTTTCAGAGAAGACCCCTAGAAAACCGTATTCGACTTCTTTGCCGTCTCGCAGAGCATCGACTACTCTTCGAAACGTTTGATCGACTGGAATCGCGTAACCAGCCGCAGTTTCGTATGCCACTGCGGCGGACAACGATACCCGTTAAACCGACCAGTTCTGCAGGTCAAGTAATGCGCCACCACTGGCTCCACAGTTCAATTTGGCATCTATCTGCGATAGGCCATATTGTAGAGCCGCAGCGGCTATTTCATAAGGAACGCATGCTAATTGTCCAGAGCAAGCGGCACAGTCGTGTTTTAAGCTGGTTTTGCGGGTGAAATGAAAAAAAGTTGCAATAATTTTCATCTACTTTATGCTGAAAGTATGGGGTTTTTCTTGCGGAACGGGACAAAGCGGCCTCCTGCGCCTTGGCCAGGAAAGCCGGCAGCGTTGGAATTCGAGTTGAGGTGTGTATTGCGTCCAATGATTGAGTGTTTGGGACGAGCTTGTGTGCTGGCAATCTTTGGGTTGTTCAGTGGTGGGGTGTGGCCGTTGGGTGACTTGGCCCAAGCCCAAATGGTTGGTTTGCGCTTCGATATTACCGATTTGGCAGGCACTTCGATTGACACGGTGGAAGTGGGTGACGAATTCAACTTGGATGTGTATGTACAGGATGTGCGTCCGCCGAGTGTATCGAACCGAGGAGTCTTCAGTGCGTTTCTTGATGTGCACTTCGATGGATCTTTGGTAACACCTTTAGGTACGGTCACTTTTGGTGACCATTATCGCTTGATTCCTAATCCGGTGATTCAGATTGTTCCCGGTACGATTCAGAATATTGGGAATACGGACACCAATCTGGGTTTGAGTGGGCCGCTGGGAGCTGATGAGTTTTTGTTGTTGCGTGCCCCGTTTCAAGCTGATCTACCAACCTCGGGCAGCCCGCTACATTTGTTTGGTGGAGTCGCTGACAATCCTCCTTTCACCGACATTCAAATCTTTACAGATCCGCACAATGCGGTTCCCATGAGTGACGTTGTTTACGGTGAAGACTTCCTCACGGTCCTGGCTGGGATAGATTGCGATTTCAACTCGGACACATTCTGTGACGTTGATGACTTGGATCTATTATATGATCAGGGAGACTTACCGACTGGCGTGGCAACGTCGGAGTCCAACGCACAATTCGACTTGGTTGTTGACAACGTCTTAAACACCCAGGATATCAGTGTCTGGTTAGAGCAAGCAGCTTCGTTCAATGGCTATGCTACCGCCTATCGTCTTGGGGACGCCGATCAGCTAGGCAGTGTGTTTCCCGAATCGCGTCGCATAGATATTGTGGACTTCAACCGTTTGGCCGTCCATTTCGACCCAATTGGAGACGGCGATGCGACAAACGGTCCTTATTGGCATCAAGGCAACTTCGACGGTGATGATGATGTTGACATCAAAGACTTTAATCGTCTGGCAGTCAATTTCGCACCATTGGGTTATGGAGGCACGACTGTTGTTCCTGAGCCGTCGACTGTTCCTGAGCCGTCGACGTTTCTCGCATCGAGCATCTTTGTAATGCTTTTGTGCATGGCTGGGCGCTACAGGGAATAGATTCCGTTTCCGTGTCGCCGGTAGCTTCTGGCTCATTCTATGATGTGCTCAGCGACTTTTGTTGCTTGACGATGTTGGTCTGCGCCGGTTGTTTGGGTCTGCGCCGGTTGTTCTTTGCGAGTATTCCCAATAAGATTCTTGTGCAAATACGGTTGTTGTTTGGTAAGTCTCTTTTCTGCTAACAATATGGAAGAAGTATGATCGTTAACATTCATAAGCTCCGCGAGAAGCTAGATGCGGGTGATCTTTGTCTAGGTGCCGGAGTGACTCTCGCAGATCCGGCGGTGACGGAGGCTCTTTGTCAGACGTCTGATTTTCTTTGGATTGATTTGGAGCACAACCCGATTGATTTTGGACCGTTGTTATCGTTGTTAATTGCGGCCCGAGCAGGTGGAGCTCCAGCTTTGGTGCGAATTCCGAGTGGCGACGAGGCTTGGATCAAGAGGACGTTGGATTCGGGGGCCGAAGGGATCATCCTTCCTCGGGCCAACACAGTTCAAGAGATTCAGGATTTTGTGTCAGCTTGTCGATACCCACCATTGGGCTGCCGCGGCTTTGGGCCACGACGGCCGACTCAGTATGGTCGGTTTGGCGGTTCCGAATATGTGCAGCATGCGAATCAGCATTTGTTTACTGTGGTTCAAATTGAGACGGTGGCAACCCTGGAGGCGATCGATGAAATCGTTCAGATGGATGGTCTCGATGCGATCATTGTGGGGCCGAACGATCTTTCTGGTTCGTTGGGAATGTTAGGCGAGCTCGAGCATCCTCAGGTGTTGGACGCGATCGCAACGATTGCCAAATCGTGCCAGTCAGCGGGGAAATATCTGGGAATTGGGATGGATGCGAACCCAGATTATGCGGTGAAGGTAGCTAAATTGGGGGTCCAGTTTGTCCAATGCGGTGGCGATGTGACGTACCTGCTGAGGTACTGTGACAACTTGTTTGCTGACATTCGGCAAAAGTTTGACAAATAGAACTAACCGTGTTGGCAGGGTGGTTTATGGGCTGTTGGGGCGTGATTAGTTAATTGGCTGGAATTCATGGCGTATTGCTCCAGGCGACATTGATCTTTTCTGAATCGGCAAGTGATGCAACCATACCACATGGCTCGATTGGTTTAGGAAACCTAATAGGCGGCGAGCGTGTGTGGACCTGGCGGAATTCTACTTGCGAGGGAGAAACTATGAGTGTGCGACGTTTTGTCACCCTGGTAGTCTGCGCACTGCCGATGATCTTAGTGTTGTTGATGGCGGGTCCGTTATTGGCTGAGGAAAATGCTGGTGATCAGACTGATCCGGGGCATAACGCTTGGATGATGACCTCGTCCGCCTTGGTCTTGTTTATGACCGCTCCTGGACTGGCCATGTTTTCCAGCGGCTTGGTTCGTCGAAAGAATGTCATTGGCGTCATGATGCAATGTGTGTTCTTGATGGGTTTGATGAGTGTGGTTTGGGCACTTTGGGGATATTCTTTGGCATTCGGTGGTTCCGATGCGTGGTTTGGGAACCTGGAACATGTGTTCCTAAAGGGGGTTACGTTGGACGGGGACACCGTCCCCATGTCGGGTGACGTTCCGACTTTGACCTTCATGATTTTTCACGGAATGTTCTTCATCATTACTCCGGCTCTGATCTGCGGTGCTTTTGCCGAACGGATGCGGTTTTGCACGATGGTCGTATTCACGGTGCTGTGGGGAACGATTGTTTTCTGCCCGTTGTGTCACTGGGTATGGGATGGTGGAATCCTGGCTTATGGCGATACAGGATGGGCCGGTGGCGCGCTGGACTTTGCAGGAGGTACGGTCGTGCATATCAGTTCAGGTGTCTCGGCGCTTGTTTGTGCTATGGTTTTGGGCAAACGACTTGGTTTTGGCCAGGAAGACATGCGACCGCACAATCTGACCTATACTGCGATGGGTGCTGCGATGTTGTGGGTTGGCTGGTTCGGTTTCAACGCTGGACGTGCTGTTGCTTCGGATGCACTGTCCGCCAACGCATTTGTGGTAACTCATCTGTCTGCTGCGGCGGGAGCCGTGACTTGGGCTATGATTGAATGGGGCATTCGTCGCAAACCGAGCATTCTTGGTACGGCGTCTGGTGCTGTGGCTGGTCTGGTGTGCATCACACCAGCATCCGGTTTTGTTCAGCCCATGCCAGCACTTGTGATGGGCGTGGCTGCGGGGGCAATTTGCTACTTTGCCTGTACCACGTTGAAGCAAAAGCTGGGTTATGACGACTCGCTAGATGTATTTGGCGTTCACGGAATTGGCGGAACACTAGGTGCCCTATTGACAGGGGTTTTTGCCACGACAGCAGTCAATGCCGATGGTGCTAATGGTTTGTGGTATGACGCCGAAGGTGGCATGACCTTGCTCATCGGTCAAATAGTGGCCGTCATCGTTACCTGGGTCTTTGCCTTCATCGCAACGACTGTCATTCTGATGGTGCTCAACGTGACGATGGGACTTCGTGTTTTGCAAGAGGATGAAGTGCGAGGTCTCGATCTGTCCCAACATGGTGAAGAGGGGTATATTTGGAATTAGTATTGTTTGGCGTGAAAAACAGGCCAATGTGAAGCCATGATTGATGCATTGAAATTCTTTGTATATTCCCTGTCGGGCTGTATGCCCCTGGTTTAGGAGGCTTTGGTCATGAAAAAGGTCGAAGCGATTGTACGGCATTTCAAACTGGAAGATGTTAAAAATTCGTTGTCGGAACAGGGTGTTCACGGTATGACGATCACCGAGGTTCGCGGTTTTGGTCGCCAAAAAGGGCATACCGAAATGTATCGTGGAACCGAGTACACCGTCGATTTTGTACCGAAGGTCAAGATCGAAGTGATTTGTGGAGATGACAATTTGCAAACGGTCATTGACACGATTCTCCGTACAGCGCAAACAGGCCAGATCGGCGACGGAAAGATTTTTATCGCAGATCTGGATGATATCATTCGTATCCGAACGGGCGAGAAAGGTGCAGACGCGCTTTAAACGCTTTGCGTTGTCGGCTCTTGACTTATGGACACGAATATTCGTGTCAGACCGCACGTGTTGTCTGCCAGGCAAGCCCTGGAAGTTGCTCGTGGGCAGTTGCGCATTCAGCACGCTCAGAATGTGCCCGCAGTGCAGGTGTGTGCGCACTGGGCGGATGAAATCGATTCTGTGTTGATAGATCTGTTTACTGCCACGGTTGAGGAACTTGATTCCACGGGCAAGCTTTCCGGGCAAATCGCACTGGTGCCTCACGGTGGCTACGGCCGCCGTGATACGGCACCTCACTCCGATGTAGATCTTATGCTGTTGCATGCGCCGTCGGTGGCCAAGGAAGTGCAAAAGATCTCGGAACGAACGCTGACCGACTTGTCAGATCTCACGCTCGACATGGGGTTCAGTACGCGAACACCAGCTCAGGCAGTTTCCGATAGCCGTTCGGATCCAAAGATCTTCAGTTCTCTCATCGAATCGCGGTTGCTGGTGGGAAATACGGAACTGTATCAACGATACAAAGCTCGGTTTGCTGCCAGCCTACGAGGTCGACGATCCCGATTGGTGCAAGGGGTACGAGATGCCCGCCGCACGGAACGTTTGGATTATGGGGATACGGTTTTTTTGCTGGAACCAAACCTCAAACGGTCTCCCGGAGGATTACGAGAGATTCATCTGCTGCGGTGGGCTGGATTCACTCGATATGGTGTTTCCGATCTCGATCAGTTGCGACACGTGGATGCCTTGTCACACTATGACCACCGACGGCTGAAACGAGCGAATGAGTTCTTGTTGCAACTTCGGAATGAACTCCACTTCCATGCCGGCCGCACTTACGATGTGTTGGATAAATGTGAACAGCTGAGAGTTGCAGAGAAAATGGGGTACGTAGGAGAAGGGGGTATGCTTCCTGTCGAGCAATTCATGCGCGACTATTTTAGCCATACAGGTGACGTCCGTAGTGTGGTCTCTAATTTTGTGGCGCGATGCGCACCTCGGTCACGTTTGGTCCAATGGGCGTCACCTTTGTTAAGCCATACCGTAGAAAAGCATCTACGCGTAGGTCCCTACCACATTCGAGCTACGAAGGCTGGCAAGTCATTGCTTAAGGGAAACGTGTCGGAGGTTCTTCGTCTCATGGACCTCGCTAACTTGTATGACAAATGGATCGATGCGGAGACATGGACGACCATTCGAGAGGGAATGCAAGAAGTCGACCAGGTGGAACTAAGTGACGAAACTATTTCGCGATTCTTGTCGATTATGGCTGAACCGGCCCGTTTGGCGGACATCTTGCGACATCTCCACGAGCTGCGGGTCCTGGAAAAGATTGTCCCCGGGATGCGACATGCCCGATGCCTTCTGCAATTCAATGAGTATCACAAATACACGGTGGATGAACATAGTTTTCGTGCTGTAGAACGTGCTACAGAATTTATCCATGACGAAGGTCCGTTGGGTCACGCATACCGCTCCATCAAGCGTAAGCGAACTTTGCACCTCGCACTTTTGTTGCACGACCTAGGGAAGGGGCATGTCGAAGATCACTCCGAAGTTGGGAAAAGGTTGGCAGAAAAAGTTGCCGAGTCGTTGAAGTTGGGTCAGCGTGAGTCAGAGAAACTAGTGTATTTGGTGCACCGTCACCTAGCGATGTCGCACTTGGCGTTCCGTCGTGATATGAGCGACGAGTCCATGGTTGTGCAGTTCGCCTACGAAGTGGGGACTCCGGATACGTTAAAGATGCTATTCGTTCTAAGCTGTGCGGATTTGGCTGCTGTCGGTCCGGGGACCTTGAACGACTGGAAAGTTGATGTGTTGACGGAGCTCTATTTGCGAACGATGAAACATCTTGCCGGAGACGCTCCAACGGGAGATACGGAGAAGTGGATTCAGGAAAAGCGAGAAAGTCTGAGTCGTCAGTGCGAGTCGAAGGGTGCTTTCAACTGGTATCAATGTCAGATCGACGTACTGCCACATGCGTATCTGAGGTGGACACCGGATGAACAGATTGTGGAAGAATTGGATCGATTGGAAAAGCTTGCCCCGCATATGGTGGATACGTGGGCGCGGTTTTTGCCCGAACGCAATGCTGTGCAATTCACTGTGGGTGCCTACGACCAGCTTACGCCCGGCATTTTTCACAAGCTGACCGGGGCACTAACCAGCTTTGGTCTGCAGATTCTGGCAGCCGACATCTACACGCTTGGAGACGGATTGGTGCTCGATAGGTTTTATGTGGATGATCCAGAATTTGAAGGCGAGCCACCGCAGGCTCGCTTGCGCGATGTACGGCGTCATCTTGTCTTGGCCTTGTCCAGTTCCGATTCGGTTCCCCATTTTCGCCGAACGTGGGGACACGAAACAGAATTACCTGTGGTGATGGCAGAACGTATCGCCGCTCCCACCCAAATTCGTGTCGACAACAGCACCGCCGAGCAACATTCCATCATCGATGTGTTTGCACACGACCGGCGCGGACTTCTCTATACCGTCACGAGAACTCTTTTCGAACTTGGGCTTTCTGTTGCTGCCGCGAGAATATGGACGTTTGCTGATCAAGTTGTCGATGTCTTTTACGTGACCGACGAAAACGGTCACAAAATAGAAGACGAGAACATCATTCTACACATCAAAGAACGGCTCTTCGACGCTATTGAGTCTGACGCGTTGTCCGATGACGCCAATTCTTAAGACCCAGCAACAGTGTGCATGACGAAAATGCTCTGGACGAACGCGCCGCCGGTAGAGTATAAGATAGTACACTGAGGTGGACTGGCAAAACCGGGGTGGAGAATCGCTGAATCCAGCAAAACATCGAACATTGGGAGAGTCATTTGAACGGGAGCTTTCGTAGATGACGAAAAAAGAAGAAGCGTTAGAAGTGGAAGGCGTGGTGACGCAAGCGCTTGCGAACACGCGGTTTCGTGTACAGCTTGATGACGGGCCGGAAGTTATGGCTCATGTTGCTGGCAAAATGCGCAAGCACTTCATTCGTATCGTTCCGGGTGATCGAGTTCGAGTGGAATTGTCTCCGTATGACCTCACCAAAGGTCGAATTACTTATCGCGAACGTTAGTCCGCTGATAGCGATACCATCCCGGCAAAATCGCAATGAGATTTCTGCTGGGCTGTATCTAAGGCTTCCTGCTCGCGTTTTGGATCTCAGGTGATTTTCACCTTCGCGGCAATGATTTTTTTTCCGCCACCGGATGTAGTTTTTCCTCTTTTGTGCTAGGTGGCCGAATATTTTTCTAAATAGTTCTCAGATCTCAGCGAAAAACAGGTTAGGCAAGGTTCACCATAGGCGGCGCTACGCTATATAATTCGTGTGCCTTGATTGAGAACTAGTAGGCCGGACCAGGCAAACACTTGAACTGCCTGACTTTCAGCAGGTGTCGGAAAAGTTGAAGGCAATGTCAATTGTCAACTCGAAGGATTTGTGCTGTTCCGGTAGCGATTTACGTGTTCTTTGTCCGGCTACGTGAATTGTTCGCGCCAGGCGTCGTGTTGGCGCCTGATCGAATCCCGACCGGTTAGGCGACCACCGGAACGAACAGGAGACATTTGCCATGATCTGCACAACCAAGAATCACGCCC
>JAKVBZ010000329.1 GCA_022448645.1 Pirellulaceae bacterium | reverse complement strand
ATACGCCATGATCGAGGGGTCGACGAGGGGTCGCCAACTACTTCCGTGGCTTTATCGTCTGACGGCTCGGTCGTCGCCATCGGTGCCAGGCGATATGATGGCTACTAAGGTGGCGTATAGCTCCACCGCAATAAGGGATGATGCAATGGTACCGGTCCCACATACCGAGGTGAGCGTCTGGTGATCAGTGCAGTACGTCATTCCACTCGCCCATTGATGTTGCGTGCATCACGTACGCGAGGAATCCTTCAATCACAGAACCACCCATAGCTGAGAGGCCCCTCTTCATTGGACATGGAAGACAATAATTTCATCTGGGGATGCTTGCTCTTTTGCTTAGCGCCCTTCTTCTTTTTGGCTTTCTTTGCCTATCCGACACTGGATGACTACTCATTCTCCTGGCAAGACCCTAACCTTGACGGGTATCTGTCATATGCCGGCCCACGGCGGCTATGGATTGCCGGAGCGGTACGATATCTTCATGCAACGACAACCCATATGAAAAGCTATTGGGCGAATGCATGTGCTGTTCTGATTCTGCATTTCCTGGCAATTCTGTGGACCATGCGACTCGTTTTTCGCCACCATCTTGATTCCAAGGCTATTCTGTTCTGGTCTCTTTGCTTTTCGGCCTTGCTCTTCGTGAATTTGCCGGATCCGGCAAATTCCGTGTATTGGGCCACGGGAGCTATGGCTTACCATCCAGGCAGCCTGATAACCCCAATCGTCCTTATTGTTCTTCTTCGTCTGATGAATGCTGACAACTTCAAGCAGAGAACATGGTGGTGCCTGTTGTCCCTAGTTCTTGTCACAGTCGGCATGTTCACTCATTGGCCCACGATCGCTGCCGTGCTTTGTATTGCCTCCTGTTGTCTCACCTGGTCGCTTGTCTACCAAAACCGAACTCGGCCGTTTATGGCTATCATCGCATTGTCAGCATTGTGTTGTCTCTATGTTGTCGCGACGGCGCCGGGAAACGACGCATATATCGAAAGCCGCGGGGGACCAGTCCCGCTTGCGGAGCTATTGGGAAAATCAGTGATATCGTACTTTCAGTTCCTAGGCACATGGGTGCTATGCCCATCTGTTTTGCTCGCCACACCGCTTTTTATTTGGGCACTTTGGCGCTCTGGCTGGGGCAAGCAGCCGGCTAAGATTAAGATATCGTATGGACTGCTACTAGTTTTTGTGGCCATATTCATCGCGAGTCAGTTTTGTGTTGTGTTGCTGAGTTATTATGGTGCGCTCGGAAGTGTCCCAGGACGTGTCTACAATGTGCTGTTTATGAACTTCGTATTCGCCTGGATCGTGTTTCTTTCCATCGCGGCATTGCTAGTACCGGTTGAGCTGCGAAGTAAACTGATCCCATCAACTGCTGTGGTAGAACGCCTTATCGTAGGTCTTTTCGTAGTGGTCCTTCTATGTGCCCCCAATATGCGAGTGGCCGCGGATGACATCTTGACCGGTCGGTGCTTTAGGTATCACCATCAATTGACAGCCCGCGAGTCTATGATCAAGGATGCCTTGACGAAGGGGATCCGCTCGGTATCCGTGCCGCAACTTACCGTTCGACCACAATTGTTGTCCAACCACGGACTAGCCACCTCGCCGGACGAATATCCCAACCCACGTGTTGCGAAGTATTGGGGATTAGATAGCATTCGGCTGGAAGAGGAGATAGAACAGTGATGAGGCAGACTTCAGACAGATTGTATGTGTCTAACCCAACGTGCTGAATCCGCACGGATTCAGCTACAACTTGTTGTGGCCGTCGTCGGGTTTAGCCATCTTCACGAAGAAAACGGAATGTTGTCGAGCTTGGTCCTCTTTTCGATTTCTCTACTTCTTATCGCCGAACTCTGTGAACTGGGCGTTCGAGGCCGTGCATTCGCGGCTTCGCCAGACGGTGGCGAGTCGCGTTCCATCGCTGTTTCTGCGCTGTTCTCCTCGCTGCGAGCTTCGTCTTCAGCTACTCCGCGATCCGTGACAACTGACCGTTCGACGACAAATGGAATCAACTAACGACGGCGCAATCGACTTGATTCAGTTGCGGAACTGAATGGCATAGAGGTCCGCGTCTTGCAAAATGAATCGCAGTCGCACTGTTTGGCCGACCAGCGAAGCGAGCTTGCTGCTGTTGCTCCATTCGACGCGCTGCTCGATAGAATCACCGACCA
>JAKVBZ010000328.1 GCA_022448645.1 Pirellulaceae bacterium | reverse complement strand
GTACCCTCGACAAACCACTTGGTGTCATCCTGTTCGATAATGGTGCAAGTCTGCACGTCATTCTCCCGCGTACTTGGAATCCCTAGTCGTCCCAATCACTGGGTGGGATAAAGTCGAGTAATGTGTGGTTGTAATCTTGAAGCAACTCTTGCCCCGCTTGAATTGGGCGTATCGCTCGAAGTGGAATTGCCCAAACAGGCCGATCCGACTCATCAAATTCAAGGCTCGCCTCCGACCATTGCAGCTGAGCATTGCAATTTCTGGAATGGTTTCCGAGCCCATCGATACCCGTGATAATTGTGTTGAATTCCTCGTCGGCGGTGACGCTTGCAACCAGCTCATCGATGGTTGGATTTTGAAGTTGATAATGATTGGCAATTGCTTCGCGAATCTGTGGTGGCCAATTTTTTGCCCACACGATGGAGATCTCATATCCGTAGGAATCACCACTATGAGTCGTTCTCCCCAGATCGGTTTCGATGATCAATTCAGCATCCCAACCCACCTGCTCTCCTGCCGCAACGTAGATCAATTCACCAGGAGAAAAATCTCGAACGGCGAACAATCCGAACCCACGGTTGAGTGAGGTATCCAACCGAACGCCATTGGGAATCGCGCCTCGGAGGTCAATTTGGCGCACTGGGACACGACGGTAATTCGCGATCTCCATTTGCATGGACTGATGGTTACCTCGCTTGCATTCGACCACTTGAACGTTCTTCGCCCTTAATCCCACCCGCATCTTTTCTACGATCTGGCTGGCAACGACATCGTCTTCCGTGCAAAGATCCGCGGAAGCGTACTGCTTCTCGGGCCAAGTGTGGATATTGGCTCGAGATCCCGATGTCATCACAAACCCAGTCACACCACTGGGGCGAAATTGATGGAACAGGAAATCCATCACCGGTCGGTCTTCACGAAACACCAATTCAGACAACAGATCCGACAAAGCCTCTTCGTCATCAAGGATACCTGGATCGCATTCCTGACACTCGATGAGCAGATGGGTCATGGGAGCGTTGAGATGTTTTGCTATGTCCTTTGTCATCAGGAAACGCCTTAACCTTGATCCTTACCGAGAGGCCTTTACAAACAGCCATTGCTGATCCTGAAAGGAAGGAATAACTTCTCGAACAACATCAGTTTTTGCAAACCGGTTCGCAATTGCATCAACAATCAGTTCGCTTTCATTCGGCTGTCCAAATCGCGTAAACTCGGCATGCGTCCCCAAGATTCCGTTTTCGGCAAGAACTTGGTCCATCAAACGCACTTGATCGTCGAGCGTATAGTCAGCGATCGGAGTATCAGGCAAGTCAGATAGCACGAGATCGAATTGTTCATTGCAGTTTTTCAAATATTCGAATGCGTCCTCAAAACGCATCTCGACACGAGGGTCTTCCGGTGCATTGGCCACAATTCCCGGGAAGTATTTTTTGCAAAACTCAACAACCTCACTATCGAGTTCAACCATGACCACACGTTCTACGGGATAGGTCAGGACTTCACGTAGTACGCCGCAATCACCCCCACCCAAAACCAATACTCGCTTGACCTCACCGGTCATCGCGTGAGATACCATCCCACGACTGAACAAGTGTTCGTCTTCCACACCGATTTGAATTTCATCGCCCAACAAGAACGCGCGTCCATAAACAGGGTGTTCAGATAAGGTGATCGTTTGATAGAGAGTTTGTTGCTGTTCAAGAATTCGCCCGAAGAGGTAGCCACTTCTGGACGGCTCGAAAGATGACGGCAGGGAGTCCGGCAACGTTTGCACACGACTCTTCACACGTGCTCCGGTGGATGCAACGTTTTCACAAAATCGAACTGCTGCTTCGGCATCTTGAATAACCTGAACAGCAATGGCCACACTTTCCCGGCCGACACGCATGTCAATCTTCGCATCGTCCGTGTCAATCGCAACAAGTAGTCGTTCGTGTGGAAGAGATCGAATTTCGATCTTGGGATCGACAAAAACCCGACTCGCTGCCGACAAATACCTTGCTTGCACTAGGGTTTCAGTGGGTACCCTACCTGGTCCGTCCCAACACATCTCAACGACAAACCAATCCGGCTCGAACTCACGACCGGAATGAAAAAGCCGAAACGACTCTAATTGCCGAGTTATGTTGGGCGATGCATTCATGGCAACGTTCATGACAACCAATTGGCAGGTGGCACGTAGCCTGGAATTTCTCGA
>JAKVBZ010000327.1 GCA_022448645.1 Pirellulaceae bacterium | reverse complement strand
GCTCGCCGCGCACGTCAGCGCGCATCACCTGACTCTCGGTGATAATCAGGTAGGTTGATATTTGTCCGCCGAAGGAAAGCACAGTTCGCTCGCTAATTGTTTTTAGGAATACAAAGTTTGGTCAATCGTACTACGTGACCGTGTTAATCTTCTCTGAGGATCAATTGAATAGACGAAGTCTCACGGCTAACAACCAAACGAGTTGGAACAGAAATTGCCTGCAGATCACTGTCGTCTGACAGTTCGTCTGCTGGGTCAGGATCGGCACTCGCGTTGAGAAGCTGATAGGCACGGATGATCCGAGGACCAATCGGTAGATCTGAAAACGTCACGCTCACCGGAAACGGGGCTGGGGGGACAGTTGAAGATGAGTATTCAACGATCTCCTGTTGAATCGTCCCAAGTGTCACCGCGCCCGTTGTCGGATCGGCAACGGGACCATAGACCCGAACCACTATTTTGTCCCCGTTAGCGACTTCTGGATTTGTGGACGAATCGTTGTAATAAACGTAGACCGTAAGCGATTTTTGCCAGCGATTCTCTACTTGTGTCGCTAGCCCAACAGTTACCGCATCGGCATCAGCCTCAAAAATGAGGGAAAGGTCGGCGTCGTAATTTGTGCCGCCGACAGCTTGGTCACGACCCAGTGACCGCAAAACACCCAATGCATCAAAATCTTCAGTGGCATATGAGTCCCCGTCGCTATCGTAAACTCCGAAGCCTGAAGCCCATCCATCGGGAAGCGAGGTGGCTCCAATTGCCGGTTGAACGTACGGGCCATTCCAGCAGCCGCTTACGATTACGTCATTATCCGCGTTTGTGGACTCATCAACTCCATCGGGTTTTCCAATAAAAAACTGCGGTACGGAGGCTGGGCGGATATACAGTTCTTCTAAGGAGTGGGGAAGTCGCCCACAGTCTGCGACGAATCCACTAACTGATCGACTGCCGTCTGCTGCCCGGGCGTACTCCGGACCAAGCACGCCACGATCGATCATCTGAAGTGTTTGCTGAGTTGATTCAAACCGTGCTTGATCAACTTGAGTGTCGACCATGCTCATTGCTGCACCTGCCAAAATTGCAAGAATCATCAATACGAGTACCAACTCAATTAGTGTGAAGCCCAGTTGAGTTGCCTCATTGATCTTGCGATTCGTGCTGAAACTTCCGACCTTCACGGGAAATTTGCGTGAGATGATACCGATCATTGTCTGTTGTCCCCCACGAAGAAAAATAGAACAATGTCATCTCCACAATCTTCAAGCGTCAAGCTGGTCGATGGATTCGTTCCGCCAGGGTCGTACTTGGTCGTATTTTCCTCGGCTGTTTCCAACGTTTCGTTTTCGCCACGTGATACAAGCCTCGCATAGGTGACGTCGTTGCTATCCATTTCGGAATTGCCGTTTGTTTCGGGCACAAAGATTGCCAGCGATTTGTTCCAGCCATCCCGGAAAGCGTTGGAACCCTCGCTATCGCGAAAGCCGCCCTTCAGATAGGGGCCACGCCAGCCAATTTTGGTTACTGGATCGAATGGACCTTTTGCATAGATGTGTGGAGCTAATGGACCCAGTTGCTCATATTCAAGTGTTAGCCAGAAGGGGTCGGTGGGAAACAGAGCTGGTTGTTGGCCAAGATCCGACCACGCACCAGGGCTTGTCGGAGTTCCCAAGATTGCATTTCGGATAGCAAGCATGCTAGTTTCCGTGATAATCTGCTTCTCGCTTTTCTCGCCTCCGGCGGTGAAATTTCCAATAAGCGGGATTACAAATCCTGCCAAGATCGCGAGCACCATGACAACGAGAACAAGCTCGATCAGCGAGAAGCCATGGCGTGTTGTTTGCTTTACCTTGAACATTTTATCTACCCAAGCTGATTGTCTAATCGAGCTCAAAATACAGCGGTACTATGGGGAAGTCATAGTCTTTCGTAGACGTAGACATCGTCCAGCGATGCACCCAATCTAAAAACACCCCCCGGTGAATTAAGCCATGCGACTTTTCTCGGCCTTCGCGATTTCTAATCTCAAACGCGTTCTAATCTCAAACGCGTTCTATTCTCAAACGCGTTCTATTCTCAAACGCGTTCTATTCTCAAACGCGTTCTATTCTCAAACGCTCGGTCTACGGCGGGCAGCTTGGAAGTAAGAAACGGGGGGGCGGACTTCGTCCACCCCCCCGAATTTCCCGTAAACGACCTAGGCC
>JAKVBZ010000326.1 GCA_022448645.1 Pirellulaceae bacterium | reverse complement strand
AAGAATCCGGATTACCGAGCTGCTTGCTCCCCTCGAAACTTTTGCTGCCACTCTGCCGGTTTCACACGCATGTCCGTGTTATCCCGGTAGTGTTTGCGCAGCTCTTCGAGTTCTTGCTTCAATTCGTCGATGGCGGCGGAGTATTGCGGGTTGTCATACTGATTCGTCGACTCCTCAGGATCCTTTTCCAGATCGTAGAATTCCCATTCGTCGAATTGATAAAAGTGAATCAGCTTATAGCGGTCCGTACGGACGCCATTATGCTTGGCCACCATGTGAACGCTGGGGTATTCGAAGTAATGGTAGTAGATGCTTTCCCGCCAATCATCCGGGGTGGCTCCCTTCAATAACGGTACGAGAGAGGCTCCTTGCATGTCTTCCGGAATGTCGACACCGGCAATTTCGAGAAAGGTTTCTGCGTAGTCCAGGTTTTGAACGAGATCCTCGTTTATGGCCCCAGGTTTTGTTTGCCCTGGCCATTTCACGATCAACGGCATCATCAACGATTCCTCGTACATCCATCGTTTGTCGTACCAGCCGTGGTCGCCCAGGTAAAAGCCTTGATCGGATGAGTAGATCACGATCGTGTTGTCGTCCAGGCCTGCTTGTTTTAGATAGTCGACCAGCTTTCCGACACTCTCGTCGACACCCTTGATGCAGCGCAAATAGTTTTTGATGTACCGTTGGTATTTCCAGCGAATCAAATCGTTGCCACTCAGCTTGGCATCGCGAAAGGCTTGGTTCTTCGGACCATACGCAGCGTTCCATGCCTTGAGTTGAGCTGGCGTCATTTTGCCGAGATTTCGGAATCCAGATCGATCGACCGACTTACCCGCCTTGGGATCGAAATCGGCATCGGGTTCCAGGAAGAGATCGAAGACGATATTCAAGTGGCCGTCGATTTCCATTTCTTGGTGTCGCGCTGGACTCGCATTGTCCCGCCAGTCGTCGAAGAGTGTCTTCGGTTCGGGGATTTCCATGTCGTCGTATAGTGTCAGATGCCGTAAGGCTGGCATCCACGTTCGGTGAGGTGCCTTGTGCTGACACATCAGCATGAACGGTTTGTTCGGGTCGCGTTTGTTTTGGAGCCACTCAAGCGCATCGTCGGTCACGAGATCCGTGCAATAGCCTTCGATCTGCTCCCGCCCATCTTTTGTGAGAAAGACTGGGTTGTAGTAATCACCCTGCCCGGGCAACACTCGCCAGTGGTCGAAGCCTTGTGGTTTCGACTTGAGATGCCATTTTCCAATCATGGCAGTTTGATAACCGGCTCCCTGGAGTAACTTTGGAAACGTTTGTTGGTCACCATTGAAATTGTTGCCGTTGTGCATGAAGCCGTTCAAGTGGCTGTGTTTGCCCGTCAAAATCACAGCGCGACTCGGACCGCAAATGGAATTCGTGCAAAAGCTATTTCGGAACAGCATGCCGTCCCGAGCCAACTGATCAATGTTGGGTGTTGGATTGACATCCTTGAGCCATTCGGAGTAAGCGCCAATGGCATGAGGCGCGTGATCATCCGTAAAGATGAAGACAATGTTCGGTCGATCGTCTGCGAACGATGTGGATGAGTCGAAAAGAGACGCGGCGATACTCAAAAAGAAACATGCAGCAATCGCAGCGGAGTAGCTTGTCATCCGGTGGAGCTTCACGATCAAGATCCTCATGGTGAAGAACGGGAATGTGGGGGGCGTAAAACCCCATTGTAGTCGCCTCGGCAGTATGTTGCACGAACACTTTTCGGGGCGATCTGCGACGGCGCCGGACGCCGCGGTCCAACGGGTCTTGAGAGGCATCTCTGGAGGCGTGATTCCAGTCACCTACAGAAGACGGTGTAGCTCTAAATCACCGGGCATGTCGTTGAGATAGCCATCGTCAATGAAATTTTCTTGAGCGAGGTTTTCCTGTTCGTCATCAACTGAACGGTAGCGACGATGATCGTCTGACCCCGTTTCCTGGAATACCGTATCCACCAATTCGAGAGCCTGCTGCGGTGTCGGGGCTGGAGTGTTTGACAATCGCCATTGTAATGGTCAACGTCGCCAGCCTTTCGCTGGTTATCGCATGATGGTTCTGCAAGTGTTATGAATCTATTTGCGACGGAATGCCAGTAAGGCGAGCGTTCCAAAGAATGTCAATGTGATTGAAGATGGTTCCGGAATACCGATCACAACCGTTGAGCCAGGGAAAATTTCCTCGACTAAAAGATTGCTGCCTTCAACAGCGGGT
>JAKVBZ010000325.1 GCA_022448645.1 Pirellulaceae bacterium | reverse complement strand
AATCGTCCACCGCGGAATCAACGAACAGTAGCGTCTTCACTGCGGCGTCAAGCTTCGGCCCATCAGACTTTGTTCTTTCGGGCTGAAAGTAAGCAAGTGAAGTGCTCGGATGTGCGATTGCCAGGGTGGCATCGGCAGAAGGGTCGTTATCGTCGGAAGTTATCTCTTTTGTCGTGACAACTTTGTTGAGCGCACTGTCGCTCGGCAAGGCCAACGGTCCGGCCAGCACATCGTGAAACCATTCGACGGAACCGGAAACGATGGAGGTTCGGGCGGTATTGCCAGTAACTAAGAATTGGTCAGGGTGACCAATGGCCATGCTCTGTGATTTCAGATGCATGTCCGATGAAGAGAAGGCAATGACAGGCGTAGAGGTCCCAGCGAGCGATTTTCCAGATGAAGTTTCTGGGCGAATCGTTTGCTGCATTATACCAGTTAAGTCCCCAAGAGACGGTTGGTTCAGGCTTATCGATCCAATCGCGGCCCGTGGGAAGTCAACTGCGTCGTACGCCAGTAAGTACCTTTGTTCCAGCGATTCGAAATTTGCCAATCTGCGGCGCGCGTTGGTGTATTTTCCATTACGAATTTTGCGAACGTTCGCATTATTGTGTTTTCTGTTCTTACGACGACGCATACGGTAACCCGAATAATGCAGCTCGATGAAGTGCGGCGTCTAAAATTATGGATTCCAGACACCACGGAAATATGTGCGGGCAATGCTTGGAAAAGCAGTTGAGGCCCCCCGGCTTCACCGAAGCCCTCGACTTCACCAAAGCGCCTATTTTTTACCCGAATTGGTGGTGCTCCGCTGTGTCACCGATACGATTCGCAAGAATTTCCTGGTATTTCGAATTGGTGGTCTTCAGTCGTTCTACCGTCGTTGTCGACCACCAACGCACAGGCAGGCAGTTTAGGCAAAGCACGGATAAAGGATTACTGCGACAATTTCCGGCCTTTGAAAAAGCTGACTTTACGGCGAGAGGTTTGCGGTCGATGCACTACCGATGCTTAAAGGAGAGTTGGGAGCGACAGCATTTTTACAGGCAAGGTTAAGCTTACATCCCGGAGAAATGGTTTGCGGGAGTCTTTTCCACCACCACTTATTGCAAAATTGTGCTTGAAAAACCGGTCGTGAGTCCACCCGCCGTTTAGCGTGGGTCACTGGTCTCGATTTCTTATGACCACTATTCATCACCTTCACTCAAGAAATCGTCCAAACAGTCCTAGGTCAAAGCGGTCTCGTTCCGCCCAGCCCCAGCATAAATGGTATCAGCATGGGACGAATCTAGTGACGTGGATATCACGTTATCAACTTCGGCCGAAGGAGCTGTCTCACCAAAGTCAGGTAACATTTCTTCCCTTGCCCAGTTCATCTCTTCGAGGCATCGAACCCAGTGATCTTGCTTATCCACAGCAGATGAGTTAGGCGATGCTGAAACAGGCCCACGAATCTGTTCAGGCCCGAATACTGACGCTTCACTCTGCATCACTGGTAGGCGGCTGATCGCATTGAGCACCGTCAATGCATCCAACGCGGTCACGCGCCTGTCTGCATTCACATCAGTCTGACGACTCTCCTCGCTGTCGATGGACAACGATTCATCCGACACCACACCCAAGCTGATGTCGTTGATCACTAGCAAGGCGTCCAGCGGCGTCACCGTGCCGTCAAGGTGCGTATCCTCGGTGATCGCATCATTGTGATTCAAAATCATCATCGTATCACCAGGCGATGAGCATACAGGAATTGAAGCGTCGTCATCCATACGCTCAATTCGACTTGCATCGATCAAACAGCTGGTACTTAGCTCCTGTTTAAAGGCTCAGTAACACCTACTCGAGCTACACCGGCACCGGTTCCTGAACAACTCGCGATCCAAAAATTTCCAACTCGGCAACTTTTTGGAATCACCAAGACATGAATTCTCCAACTGTGCCATAACGCTGGAAACTTACATGATTCGTTTCCACGCTTCGCCAATCGGCTCAGACCCCACTACACGGTGTTTTTGCTCCATGTCGTGGGTGCAGGGGTACGGCGTGCGGTGGGATGAATTTATTTAGTAGAATAGGGTGGTTTCGGACCTACTAAGACGTCAATGCTGGTTCGGGCCACAACAAGCCAAATCACAACAAGCGAAATCAAAACGCCAATGACCACTAGCCCGAACGGTGCGAGTGGAATGATGCAACCTACAAAGAGCCAAAACCAGATCCCCAGCTGACCGAATG
>JAKVBZ010000324.1 GCA_022448645.1 Pirellulaceae bacterium | reverse complement strand
GAAGCAGGCAAGCGTTATCTCAACATGCGGCATTACGACTGCCAGATTACCGGAGGTGCGGTTCTACATGAGGGGTCGATTGCTGAAATGATCACGGGAGAAGGAAAAACCCTTGTAGCTACCCTACCCGCCTACTTGAATGCTCTTTCCGGTCAAGGCGTCCATGTCATCACCGTGAACGATTACCTTGCTCGACGAGACATGGAGTGGATGGCTCCCCTGTACATGGGGTTGGGGCTAACGGTAGGAGCGATTCAAAGCGACATGGAAGTTCGCAAGCGACAAGCGGCCTATGCGTGCGACATCACTTATGGCACCAACAACGAGTTTGGCTTCGATTACCTTCGCGACAACATGCGTCCAGCGGCACAGGGAGACGACCGTTACCCAAAACACCAGCAGCAATCCCAGGGCAGACTCAATTTTGCCATTATTGACGAAGTCGACAATATCCTGGTTGACGAAGCACGAACTCCACTGATCATCTCTGGACCCGCCCATGAAAATATTCGCAAGTATGCGGATGCAGATCGGATTGCTCGGCAACTAAAAAAGGAAGAGCATTTCGTGGTCAATGAAAAAGACCACTCAGCTAATTTAACCGATGAAGGAATTCGGGCTGCCGAAAAACTGGCTGGCGTTGAAAGTTTCTATACCGCCGGCAACATGGAATGGCCCCACTTACTCGACAACTCGCTGAAAGCTCACTACCTCTACAAGCGGGATGTTAATTACGTCGTCAAGGAAAGTCGCGTAATCATTGTCGACGAGTTTACCGGGCGACTCATGGAAGGGCGCCAGTGGAGTGATGGATTGCACCAGGCCGTGGAAGCCAAAGAAGGTGTCAAAATCAAGGAAGAGACGCAAACACTGGCCACCATTACGCTGCAAAATTTCTTCAAGCTTTACAAGAAAATCGCCGGCATGACAGGTACGGCGATGACCGAAGCCAATGAATTCTTGAAGATCTATGGACTAAACGTGGTAGCCATTGAACCGAATCGTGAATTGCAACGAATCGAACATCCTGATGTGATCTACCAAAGTGAGCGTGAGAAGTTTATCGCCGTCGCTGATGATATCGAACAGGTCTACAAATGGGACATCATCACGCTGAAGAGTGGCGACGAACTCTACGGAAAAATCTCCAAGGAAAACAGTGACAACGTCTACATCGTGCCACATGAATCCAAGCAAACGGAAGTTATTCCAAAGGCAAACATTGCCATGATTTCCGAGCGCGGACGCCCGGTTCTGGTCGGCACGGTCTCCATTGAAAAGAGCGAGCGGATTGGCAGTTTGTTGGAACAGCGGGGAATTCCCCATGAAGTACTCAACGCCAAGCACCACAAGCGGGAAGCCGACATTGTCTCCCAGGCTGGTCGCTCAGGGGCCGTCACCATTGCTACGAACATGGCGGGTCGCGGTACCGATATCGTGCTAGGCGGAAACCCAGAAACCATGGCCTGGGCACGATTGCAAGATCGTTACGAAACACGACTCGATGTTCCGCACGAAGAATGGACTGGTCTCGTCAAGGAAATTGAAGATGCGGAAAACATGGTCACGGATGCCGAACACGTGAAACGGATTGGTGGCCTGCACGTCATCGGCACAGAACGACACGACGCTCGGCGCATTGACCTGCAGTTGCGTGGTCGCTGTGGACGACAAGGTGACCCCGGTGACAGTCGTTTCTTCCTTTCCCTAGAAGATGACCTGATGCGCATTTTTGCCGGCCCCTGGGTCAAGGGATTACTGGCACGCTTAGGCATGAAAGAAGGCGAGCGGATCGAAAGTAAGATTGTCACGCGAAGAATCGAAGGCGCTCAAAAGAAAGTAGAAGAACGCAACTTCGAAATTCGCAAGAACTTGTTGGAATACGATGAAGTGATGGACGAGCAGCGTAAGCGAGTCTATACATATCGCCAGCAGATTCTCGATGGTGCCAACTGTCGCAGCTTAATCTTGGACAGTATCCGTAACCAGGTTGACCATTACCTGGATATCTTTTTGCATCGCAATTACTCATCAGAATCGTTTGCCGAATGGGCCAGCAGTCGATTCTCAACTCCATTCGAATCCCGAGATTTCCAGGGAATGACCTTCAAGGATGCCGAACTCTTTGTGCGCGATCATGCCGAGAGAATGGTTGAAACCCAGGTGCTTGATGCCATCGAAGAAAACCTGCCGGCCGAACAAGAAGACGAATGGAACTGGGAAGCTTTAACCAAGATGGCTAA
>JAKVBZ010000323.1 GCA_022448645.1 Pirellulaceae bacterium | reverse complement strand
CGGCGATCGCAAAGGCAAATGAAATCTTGAGAAGTCTCATGGCGGGTACTCCATTCCCTGAATGAGGAATTAATTTAATCTCGCGTGATTTGCGACATCGTGCCAGCATCCAACCAGCACGCGGGCGGGGTGCAGAGAGCGCTCCGCCCTAATCTGGCTCACTCGACCTGTTTAGACCAAGGGCCAGCATAGGCTCAAAGAACCCTTTGCCAATCTTGCTATCGACCTCTCACCAGGTGGAGTACAGACTAATAAAGCGATATTTGCGAGCAAACCGATGATGCGGAATGAAAGGTGTCAAACTCTAACGGTTGCGAAAGAACTATTGCTGGTTCTTCTGATTTTGACGTTCTGACCCGGTCGAGTTCGTCAGGATACCGGATTTCGTCCGATCGTTTGCCATGTTAGCTTTTCAACGCTGATGCTAGTGCTGGCAATCATTCGTGGACAGATGGGTAGACTGTGAAAAATTTGAGGCCACGCGATCCGCCTTCAGTTGCTCTGATTCCTGCGCCCGAAACAAGAAGAAAGAGCCCGGTGGAGGAACCACCGGGCTCTTCTTTTACGCCCCCAACCCCCTGGAATACGCGTTAGTTCACACCTCGTCGGTCGACGAAGAAGGTGCCGTTGTTGGCGACCGGGAAGAGCGGTCGATAAGGTGAGCGACTTGCGATTCGTGCGCGGCAGTGGGGATACCACGAAATGTTCATGCTTACGCCGTACGAATCGTTAAGGGACTTTCTTGTGACGCCGAATACCCGCCCATCTTTTCCGGAGAACAGATAGCCAAAGTTGCCATTCACGGCAACGCTGTGGGAAAGCGGTGCCCAGAAGTTACCACCGATAATTCCGTCGCGGTTGTCACCACCACCGCCATAAATCCTCGCTTCTCCACCGTTGGGAAAAGCCCACTGCAGGAAGAGAGTGTATTGATCTGATGCTTCGTAGGTGGAAAGTGTATTATTTCCGGATCGCTCCTCGATTACATTTTCTTCTTGGTCGGTGTGGAGCACGATCCAGGTACCAAAATCGAGTCGACACCAGAAGCGACGACTGACTTCAAAACGAATTTGTGAAAGATCAGTCTTATAGTAGAAGTGGTCTTCCATAAAGTCGATCGCTAGTCCACCTTGCCAAGGTTGGTACTCGGTTGCACGATGGAAGAGTCCGAGCGTAAGGAATTCTTGATGGCGAATATCGGATCGCCAGGTCGCTTTATCGTTCGCTCGACCGGATGAAAGTACACGCATGCCGTGTAGATCGGCTTGAATGAATCTCGCACCTATTTGCCAGCCTACCCAGCCGCCGAGCCAACTTCCCGAGAGATTTACCTGTTCGTTGAAACCAAAGTTACCGTTTACTCCCTGATCCGAAGGTCCCGCAAACGATTCAGCACCGACCGAGAAGTCGACAAATTCCAGTGTGGGCCGAAGGAAGGGAAAACAGGGGAATCCGCAGTTCGGCAGCGGGTATCCCCAGTCCGGATCGCACTGGCAGGGCGTTCCACCACAATCCGAGCAGCACTCCTGAGAGAAGGCACCCACGTCCATTGGATCGGTTCCATCTGGAATAAGGATTTCACCGGGACCGAGATCCTCGGGCAAAATTTCTTCGGTACCGACTGGTTCGGGAGCAATCGCTTCGGCGGTGATCGGCTCGGGAGTGAGGACCGATGCATCTGTTCGCTGTGCGATTCTCAGGCCGGCACCGCTTCCCGCATAGAGCGAATCGGGGTGCCAAGGCTGGACGACTGCACCGGGAGCAGGGTAATTCTGTTCCGGATAAACCCGAGGACCATAGCTGGCCTGGACTGCTTGCTGCCCACTGTTGTTATTCGAAGATGCACTTCGGTAGTTCGCGACAGGGATCGGCTGAAGGGACGATGCCTCCTCATTCGCCTCCCCAAGTGCAACGACCGCCGGTCCCGCATCCTGGGGTGGGATTGTGGCTGCATCACCTAACTGTTTGTTCACAGACCCCGCAAACTTTCGAGGCTGAACCGTTTGACCCGCCGCAGGATGAGGCTGCCATACCAGATCACGAGCGTTCAGAGTGACCGCAGAAAACTGCGATATCAGTGCGACCGCGAGAATGCAAAGAAGAGTATGGGGGCGTGAAATCAAGTTACCGTTCATAGCTCATGCCTTGTGGGGGGATGTCACTTTGAGACAAAGGGCTTATTCGTGTCTGTTGCCGGCCCCCCGACCAAGACAGCATTCCGCCTCGTTCTGTCTTAAGACGACAG
>JAKVBZ010000322.1 GCA_022448645.1 Pirellulaceae bacterium | reverse complement strand
ACAGGAAGTAAAGCACGTCGTCCTTGATCGCCATCCATTTCCACTGCCCAACGACCTCAGCAGGCTGGATCACTCCGCGCTGTTGGCCTGTTTCTGGGTCCAGCATTAAGCAACGATCTCGGTCGATCATGTAGAACGTCTGATCGGTAGCAATAAAGGCCGATCGGTGAACGAGATATCCTTCGGGCAGCTTTTTTCGCCAGAGTTCAGTGCCGTTGAAACCATTACGCACAATCAACGTGTAGAGGACGTCCCATTCTCTTCGGTGATGTGCGATGTGCCCAATGGCTAAAAATGTCCGTCCTCCGGCCGCGGTGGTGATCGAGGGCATGCCTATGTAATAGGGTCCTGTCAGGAATTGAGTCATGTAGGGCGCACGAATATGCTCATCGTTGGATACCGGGTTGTTATCAGGACCCTTTTCCCAGTGCGACCAATCGTCAGTTCCGGACATTGGAGGCCGAGCGAATTGAATCCAGACACCCTGCTGGTCGTCCCAAACCTTCACCTCACCAGCGCCACCGTCGTGGGCTAATTTCGTAATCCTCTGGGCCTCACCTGACTGATCGGTCAAACCAATGAGGGCTGATCCACCGGGGCGCAGAACACGGAAAATCTCCTGAATCGAAAGCTCAGCAAGCATTTCAGAAGTCATGGCAGGAACCACCACGACATCGATCAACCGATCTGCATAGGGAAGTTTTCCGAGCGAACCTGTTTCGATGGCCAGACGATCAATGCCATATCCGGCGCTTTCCGCCATGTCGACCAAATCACTTGCCTTTTCGCGATTGGGTTGCCGAACGTGAACCAGGAATTCGCTGACACGGGCAATCTCGAAAGCAACAGCCGGTTCTCCGCCCAACACCGCACAGATGCCTCGTTGTCTGCCGGATCGCTCCACCACTTGCCGCGCAATGGTTCGAGGCGTGGCATCGGCAAGTGCAGTGCATGCCAGGAACCATCCGATGACTAACGCAAGACTCAACTTAGTCAACCGTCGGTAACTGTGTTGCCAGTTGTAGAGTTTTACGTTTGTCGGCGCAGCCAGGACAAAAATCATACTTTGCTTAGAGGAGACCATGACAGAAACCTTCCAATGGTGGATTACCGGTGGTGGATTACCGGTGTGTGATCAGGAGACTTCCCAGCAACGAACGACGAGCACCTATTGTTTACGAACCAGTGGTCGGTGACAACCACGATGGGGCTTGGATCACCGTTGTTCAGTGTAGGCTGAAATTGGTGCTGGAAGAGGAGAACCTGGGATGGGAAACCCACAAAACGGATAGTATGATGTAGACCTGGTGGATGTTGAGGGCTTCCTTCGACTTTCACATTTTTGGCGGATCGAGTACGCGCTACCGTTTTTACACTAGTCTTTAATCTTCCGCTGGAAGGCAAAACACATGCAAACAAGATGGTTGAGCATTCTGTTGTTCGTACTGGTCTTGGCGACTCGCATCGTCGCTGCCGACTGGCCAACATGGCGACATGATGGGGCGCGGAGCGCTTCGACCTCAGAAGAGTTGGCGGACCAGCTTCATTTGCAGTGGTGGCGCGAGTATCCGCCGCTGAAGCCTGCTTGGTCTGAGGACCCTCGATTGTATTTCGATGAGAATTATGAACCGATCGTCATGGGGCAGACGATGTTCTTTGGTTCGTCGCGCAATGACAGTGTGACGGCGGTTGACATCACTACCGGGAAGGAACGTTGGCAGTTTTTCGCTGATGGTCCGGTACGTTTTGCACCTGTGGCATCTCGGGGCCGAGTCTATTTCGGGGCAGACGACGGCTATTTTTATTGTTTGGATGCTGAGACAGGTGATCTTGTTTGGCAGCATCAGGCCGCACCGGGTGGCCGCAAAGTATTGGGTAACGAGCGGTTGATCTCGGTTTGGCCCGTACGTGGCGGTCCTGTCTTGGTTGATGGGAAGATCTATTTCACGGTAGGTGTGTGGCCATTCGAAGGAACGTTCCTTTATGCGCTGGACGAAGAAACCGGCCAACCCGTCTCCCCGGTCAAAGGTGAGCAGCGAGAGCGAACAGGCAGTACTGTGGCTAACGCAAATCCGGCTGAAATCACCATCGTGAATTTGAAAGACAATAGCCCGCAAGGTTATCTTGCCGTCAGCAGTGAGGGATTGCTGATGCCTTGTGGTCGGTCCGTGGCGGCATGTTTTCGTTGGGAATCAGGTGAGCTCGTGAACTATGACTATTCCACGCAAGCCACTACTAACTATCACGTGTGTACGTCGGGGCCGTGG
>JAKVBZ010000321.1 GCA_022448645.1 Pirellulaceae bacterium | reverse complement strand
AATTGGAGCAAGCGGAAAAATCCGAGGTGGCCGCGTATTCGATTAGCTTGATGCTCCCAACTAACGCATGTGCAGCTTGTTACTCAGCTTGATGGACTGGGGGGCTAACACTGGATAGATTCGGCGATTCACCCGAGAGGCTCGCAGATATTCGATCGGCGGCCAACGGATCTTCGTTGGTTTTTTGGCTCCCCAGATTAGCCTCCAGTCTCCTGATCGGATCCACCGAAACCATAGTGATTGAGAGGAGTCTTATCGAGCTGCTGGCCTAGAAAAGACTTACCCTCCTAACCCAGAAACGTCTCGCCGCCGAGAAATTGTTTTCTAACTACGTATAGTTGATGCGGAGTCTGTTAAGGCCAAGAAGGTGCATAGTATTTGCAAGCCGCTAGAACTCGCTACGTCAAGGCTTAGATTTGGTTTAGTTTTACTCAGGAAATGACGTGTGTTGTACAAGACCCGCTCATCAGGTCACCAGTGAGTGAGAAACCCCGTCTGCTGGAATTCGGCTTATCCAACTCGTCCTGGGCGAATATCCAGATGATGCCTGAATGTAGCCGAAGTTTCGACAATCTTGTTGATATGGCGACGATCAGGGTACAAAAATGGCTGCCGGGGAACTCACCAGTAGCCCCTTTAGCAATGGTGGGCATTGTTGCAGCAATCACTCAGAAATGGAACAAACCGACAAGGCTCTGGATCCCAGAGAACATGCAGTGTCGCCGATCGGGTCAGAGTTTGGGATCAAGCCATGGTTCACGCTTCAAACGCAAACGTCCCTGCGCGCGTGTGCGAGCGGTGCTAAAATCGCAGCCCGAAAGTCTGGCAGTGTTTCGACGCCAGAGAAGCGGAATGCTTTCGGAACACAGCAATTTCACACATTCTTAGGAAAGTAGCGTGCCTTGTAAATTCCTTTTGTTCCTGACGGTGATAGTCACCGTGGGACTGCGTGATACGGCGGCCCAGTATAGTGATTGGAAACACGCAGGCTCGATGTATATCGTCACAACGCCTGATGGAGCGAACTTGCCTGCATCTGCTCTTGAGAAAGAATTTCCAATACTGGTCCGCTTGAATAAGGACTTTTTCGACTTCAGTCAGGCGAAGCCCCAGGGCGAGGATATTCGTTTCTCCGCCAATGGCAAACCACTAGCGCACCAGATCGAACGTTGGGATTCGTCGGCAGAGGACGCCGCAGTCTGGGTACGGATCCCGACAATCAAGGGCAATGATCAGCAAGCGATCAAGATGCATTGGGGCAACGACAAGGCGTCCAGCGAGAGCAACAGCGAGCAGGTGTTCCAAACCTCGAAAGGGTTTGCCGGTGTCTGGCATTTGGGAGATAACCTCGAGGACGCAACTTCCAACAATCTCGATGGATTCAACAGACCCGATAAGCCAACCACTAATACCATCGGCATCATCGGTGACGCTCAGGAGTTTGGCATTAACAAGTTTCTTGTAATCCGTCCTCCCGGCACCCGACGGGATCGACGAGTGACCTGCATGCCGTCAGGTAATTCGGACCGTACGATGTCTGCATGGGTAAAGCCCAAAAACTTCGAAGGCCACAACTGGGCGCAGGCATCGATTGGTGGCTGGGGTGAACCAGAGCGCGGACAGAAGCCGAACATGGGCTTGTCGTATTTCACAATGACAGGAAGAGGGCAACCGCGTTTTCATCTCTACGGCTTTGACCCCAGATGCGATAGTAAATTGCCTCGTAACCAATGGCGGCATATTGCGCTGAGTGTTTCGCAGGACATGGTTCGCTTTTACGTTGATGGTGTTCTCAACAGAACGATTGATAACAACAGCAAGGAAGTTAGCAAACTTGGCACCTTGAAAACACCTGCTTTAACGCCAGTCGATCTCGGTGACCATGGGAATGGACGTGGACCGTTCAATGGTGCCATGGACGAGGTACGGTTCGAGTCCGTAGCCCGATCGAGCAACTGGCTGAAGCTTTGTTTCGAGAACCAGAGGCCTTTGCGCTGGTTCAGGATGGAGATCGCTTCTCCGTCTCAGAGTCACGTTTGGTAATGAAGGAGGGGACCTCAGTCACTCTGTCAGCAAAAGCGGGTGGAGCGAGGAAGATTTATTGGGTTTTACAGGATGAGGACAAGGAGGAAATTCTCGCAGTCGACCGCTTCAGGCATACCTTTCACGCGGGACGGGTTGCCTCAAGCAAAAATGTCAAGTTGCAGTTCAAAGCGGTCTTCGAATCCGGTCTGAAGACGCTCACTATCCCAATTAATATCCAGGAGCAAATCCCCGATCCT
>JAKVBZ010000320.1 GCA_022448645.1 Pirellulaceae bacterium | reverse complement strand
GCCTGGCGAAAATCCTCATCATTGGTGTGGCGGTTGGTTGGCTATCGGCCTGGTTGTTGGTCGAATTGATGCGCCGCTATTGGATTCCGGATTTTCTGCATAACGCCGTGTTTCTGTCGGCTGCCCTGTCAGTGTTCGCACTCTCGGACTTGATGGTGTCGGAATCGGGACTTGTGACCGTCACGATCATGGGTGTCGCGTTAGCCAATCAAAAGAAGGTGCCGGTGCGGCATGTGGTGGAATTCAAGGAGAACTTGCGAGTCTTGCTCATTTCGTGTCTGTTTGTTCTCTTAGCAGCGCGGATCCAACTCGAAGATATTATGGCTCTCGGTTGGGGCGGATTTGCCTTTGTAGTGCTATTGATTGTCGTGATCCGTCCTCTGTCCGTGTTTTGCTCTACACTAGGAACGGAGTTAACTTGGCAGGAACGCACGTTCTTGTCGTTGCTCGCGCCGCGGGGGATCGTGGCGGCCGCCGTCTCTTCCGTATTCGCACTGGAGGTCGCGAAGCACCACCAAGGCCATGCGGCGTTTCCACCCGGGGACGACAAATTGGTGACGCTGACGTTCTTGGTGATTGTTACGACGGTCGCGATTTATGGATTGTCAGCGGCACCATTGGCTCGTTGGCTGGGTTTGGCATCAGCAAACCCACAGGGGTTGTTGATTGCGGGCGCCAGTGCTTGGGTACGAAAACTGGCGCAGGCCATTCAGGAAGAAGGGATCGACGTGATGTTGATCGACACGAATTATCGTAATACGGCCGCTGCCAATTTGGAAGGAATACCTGCTCGATGCGCTAGTATCGTTTCGGAATACATGGAGGAAATTGACCTGGGAGGTATTGGTCGGTTGTTGGGTATGACACCCAACGATGACCTCAACACACTGGCCGCTGTTGAGTTCGCTAATGTGTTTGGTCGTGCGAACGTTTTCCAACTTGCCCACGGGGAAGGGAATGCGAATGCTCGCCGCCGTGATGTGGCTTCGCCGATGTCAGGTCGTTACTTGTTCGATGAAGATGCGACCTACTCGCAGATGGCTTTTCGTATTGCTGCTGGAGCGGTGGTAAAAAAGACGAAAATTACCGACGAATTCGCGTTTGCGGACTTTCGAGAGCGATATGGTGACGATGCCATCGTATTGTTCGTGATTTCAGAGCATCAGCAATTGTTGATCTCGACGGTTGAGCAGCCGTTGGAGCCTCAGTCGGGACAGACGGTCATTGCTGTGGTTAACGAAAAGTAGCTGAACTCTAACCGCCACCGACGGGCGGTAGCACCGTCAATTCGTCGTTGTCTGAAAGCTCGCGACTGTTGTCTCGTTCCAGGTTTCCGTTGACGGTAAATACTTGAACGCTGTCCACGGGAATCTGCAAGCTGTGTAACGCGTCGGTGATGGTTCCTCCATCCGCCAGTTCCAACTGTCCTTCAGCGGGGGCGCGATCTTTCAGCATGCCCATCAATTTAATTCGAATGATCATTGGATTGGTGACGTCCTTGTAGCAGGCAGTCGATTCGTTGGTTACCGTGGTCTTTCTTGTTGAAAGATCAAAGGTTACGGTTGCGACCGAACATAGATGTCGTGCGAACCACCGGGTTGGTGCTGCGCCGGTGCTTGTTGATAGCGGAACTGCCGAGCTTTGGCAGGACTGCCAAGCAGTGTTTCTTGCATCAACAAGTGGGGGACTTTCTTGGCGACGAAGACACGTCGAATATCAAACGGATTGTCCCGCAAGTGGTTTTTCCACTCGCCGAGATGAACTCCTGTCTGGATCAGCCCCTTGGCCATGCCGACGTCCGTCAACATGCCCATGTCATTCGCACGACCGACGAAGATCGCGCCGGTAAGCTGATCATTGGTCCAACGAAGACAGCGATAGATGGAATCCTGTGTGTTTTCAATCGTCATCGCTTCGGCGCTCAAGTCGTCCCAGTGTCCAAAGCTGGCACACTGTAAACCGCAGACGTCCAAGACGTTCATTGCGAGACTACCTTTGAACTCGATCTCCTGGCCTGCCATGTTAGCGCCAGCAATTCGCCCATGATCAACGGCCGTCGGTTGGATCGCATGGATTTCACGGGCATCGCTAAATCGTACGGGACCTTGTGCCACATCGCCGGCGGCATAGATTGACGGCACGTTGGTGCGGAGGTGGTGGTCGACAAGAATGCCCTGATCGACATCGACGGATGTGCCGTCCACAATGGACCGATTCGGTCTGACGCCTGTTGCGATAATGACGATATCAGCCGAAACCGTAGCACCGCCGTCTAACAGGACCCGTTTTTTGCCTTGGTCG
>JAKVBZ010000032.1 GCA_022448645.1 Pirellulaceae bacterium | reverse complement strand
TGACGTTCTTCTTCTTCTTACAATCAACCTGGATGCTAATCGGGCAGCGTGGTCATGTCAAGTACTGCAACTAACCGGTTAGCGTTTTTTTGAAGGGGGGGGCGACGACGACGAGATGCGACGTTTGCTGGACTGGTGAATATTCCGCCTGGCATCTGCGTATGCTGACGGCGGTTCCAAACTGCGGCGCGGGGGTAGTGTCGCGGCGGTTTGATTTTGCAGCGCACAGATGTGCAGCCTTAGAATTGGGATGATTGTGGCATCGATGTCCATCTTTTCCAGATTCGCAGGGAGGCACAGGAGTGTACGCTGACATGAAGTTTTGGACTGAGGTCCGTCGCCGTGTGCTGACGGGCAAATTGAGCAAGCGAGCAGCTTGCCGCGAGTATGATCTGAGTTGGCATACTCTGAAGAAGATTCTTGCTCACCAGGAGCCACCCGGCTATCGGCGGAAGCAACCTCGCCGGAAGCCAACGCTCGCGGGATCCACCATCCGGCAAACCCTCTTTCCTTCAGCGCTGCTGCTTACAGCTGAAATCGGTCATCACTCTTGCTGTCCGTCCGGGGGGTAAGTTTTGGCAACACTGCCGGCGGCGGGTCGAAAAGGTAAGACATGCGAGTTCGAGTTTGTCGGGATTGGATTGACGATGGGACAAGCCAACCTGGAAAGGGGGACCTATGCGGTAGAGTTTCCAACCGATCCGGATCTGGAAACGTATAGACGCACGACTTTTTGCGTGCGATGTAGTCCATACCTGGATGTTCGTATCCATTGCATCCTTGTATATTGTATAATAACAGATCCGAATGAAACGAAAGGAATCCAAACGGCCGCAGTAGCCACCTAAGAATCAAGTGACAACCACCATGCGACGCCTGTACTTTCTGTTGCTGTTTGTTGCCTCTTCGACTCTCGCTGCCGAAGAAAAAAACCGTGAAGGGCTGGACTTCTTTGAGGCAAAAATCCGCCCAATGCTCGTAAAGCACTGTTACGAGTGCCACTCCGTCGGTGCAGCAGCCAAGAAAAACCTTAAGGGCGGACTGTTTCTCGATTCACGGGACGGGAGCCGCCAGGGTGGCGAAAGCGGCCCGGCAGTGGTCCCGGGAAAACCAGGCGAAAGCCTTCTCATCAATGCCCTGAAACAAGACGCATTCAAGATGCCTCCCAAGGGCAAGTTACCAGACGAAGTAATCGCTCATTTCGAGAAGTGGATTACACTCGGTGCACCTGACCCGCGTGATGGTGTAGCCGTTGCCACGTCATCAGAGATCGACATAGAAGAAGGAAAGAAGCACTGGTCATTCCAGCCATTGTCCGAGCCAGCTCCTCCAACAATCAAGGATTCAAAATGGGCACGTAATGAAATCGACCAGTTCATTCGAGCTCGACAGGAAGCCGCCGGTATCACCCCGAACGCCAACGCGAGTGCGCGTACCCTGATTCGGCGAGCTTACTTTGACCTCGTCGGGCTGCCCCCTGCTCCGACCGATGTCGACAAGTTCGTCGCTGACTTCGCTCAAGACGCCGACGCCGCCTATTCGCGGCTCATTGACGACCTGCTCGCAAGCCGACACTATGGCGAACGCTGGGCGCGCCATTGGATGGACATCGTACGATACGCTGAAAGTAACGGATATGCATTTGATGGCGATCGACCGTTCGCATGGCACTATCGTGACTTCATCATTAGGGCGCTCAACTCGGACATGCCCTACGATGAGTTTGTCCGACTGCAGATTGCTGGTGACCTGTTGACCAACACAGACGTTCAAACCGCGGACGAATCAAAAACAGCGATTGACCACATCGCAGCCACGGGATTCGTTGTTGCAGGCCCGTACACAACACAGCAAACCCAGAAAGAGCGTGAACGCAGCCGATATGAACAACTGGATGACATGATCGGCACGATCGGAACGTCTCTTCTTGGCCTCACTGTCGGGTGTGCTCGCTGCCACAGCCACAAGTTCGATCCTCTGCCTCAATTTGATTATTACCGCATGGCTTCAGCCTTCGCCGATGTTGGATTCTCCAACACGGGTATCAAATCGCAACCCGAAGCCTATCGCGACGCGAAAACCAAATACGACTCCGCGCATGGCCCGCTTGTTGCAGCTCGCTCGAAACACGAGCAAGAACAACTTCCTGGACGCGTTGAGAAATGGCTTGAATTGCGAACCACCACTCTCGGCGTCTGTGCTCCACTCAAAATTGAATCATGGCATCACGTTGGCCCATTCGTGTCTGACAATCTGAAAGGTGGTTTTGACACCCCTTACGGACCGGAAGAAAAAGTCGACCTGGCAGCTACCTTCGAAGAAGGAAAGCTGAAGTGGACCGAGCAACCTGAATGGAAAGACGACACGGTCCATAACGTGTTTTCCGGTGACAACACAGCAAACTACATTTACCGCATCATCAACTCACCGGTTGTCCAGGATCCTACTTTATTCCTGGGAAGCGACGATGCGATCAAGGTGTGGGTAAACGGAACCAAGGTCCATGAAAACTTTGTTTCCCGCGGTGCGGCAGTTGGCCAGGAAGCGATCAAGGTCTCACTGAAAGAAGGCCGTAACGAAGTCCTCATTAAGATCGTCAACGGTGGAGGACCGTCCGGCTTTGCATTCGGCGTGAAGCCACTGGAGTCACGTCCCGTTACTGGATGGAGCCCGTGGCACCACATTGGGCCGTTCCAGGCAGCCAATCACGATCTGGCATTTGATGAATTTCGCGCACCCGAAGAAGAAATCAAGCTGGAAGCAACCTACGAAGACGGGAAACTCAAGTGGACCGAACAACCGGAATGGAAAGACGGAGTTGCTCACAATGACAAACTGACAGGCAACAATGTTGCCAACTATCTATTCCGCACGATCGAAGTCGACAGACCACAACCCGTCGCCCTTTCACTTGGAAGCGACGATGGACTCAAGCTATGGGTCAACGGCCGAATGGTGGTCGACAAGAAAGTAACTCGTAACGAAGCAGCTGCCGATCAAGAGAAAGCAACCATCCAGCTCGCTGCGGGCCGAAACGAAATCCTGATGAAGATCACCAATGCCGATGGAAAATCAGGCTTTTATTTTGCGGCCAACACCGCTCCCACGCCTGCCGAAATTGTGACCATCGCAGAGATTCCGGCCGAGAAGCGTAACGACGACCAGAAAAAGAATTTGGCCGAATGGTATCAGGGATATGACCACGATTGGCTGGCTCTGAACCAGGCTGTCGTTGGTCACGAGCTCAAGCATCCCAAGCCACAGATGACGGAGGTCTTCGCAGCTCGTGTTCGTGGCAGCAGCTACCAGTTCGGTGCCGATACCTACAAGGTTTACCAACTGCGTCGCGGCAACCCGAACAACAAGGAAGATGAAGCTACACCGGGGTTCTTCCGAGTTTTGATGCGAGCCGACCAAGAAGAAAAACACTGGCTCAGCGATCCGAATGACGAGGGAAAAACCGTGGCGGGCCGGATCGGCCTGGCAAATTGGCTTTCCGATGTCGACCAGGGTGCAGGCCACCTGCTGGCACGAGTGATGGTAAATCGGCTGTGGTATCACCATTTCGGCCGTGGAATTGTCGCGACACCAAGCGATTTCGGCACTCGAGGTGAACTTCCATCGCACCCGGGATTATTGGACTGGCTTGCCAGCCAATTGGTCGGCAACGGATGGCAGTTGAAGCCAATCCATAAGCTCATCATGACCAGTGCAACATACAAGCAAGCGGATGAAATCACTGGGAGCGGACAGGAGCATGACCCGGAGAATTTCCTCCTGTGGCGCCGCAATCCTCGACGCCTGGAAGCAGAAGTCATTCGCGATTCACTGCTCTCGGTAAGTGGCACACTGGACGACACGATGTTTGGCAAAGGAACTCTGGATCAGAATAGTACACGCCGCAGCATCTACTTCACGGTCAAACGCGGGCAGCTGATTCCATTGCTTACCCTTTTCGACGCACCGGATGCGATGCAGGGCATTGCGACTCGCGAGCAAAGCACCGTTGCACCGCAGGCATTGGCCATGCTAAATTCTCCAATTATCCGAGATTTCGCGACGAAGTTTTCCGCGAAAGTGCGAGCGAATACTGAGACGTCCATCGCCGATGCGATCGACAGCGCCTATCAAATCGCTCTTTCACGTCCGGCCACGGATGATGAAAAAGAATCCATGACTGCTTTTATGGAAAGGCAGAAAATGCTCCGGGGAGAAGATCCTAACGCCGAGACACTCGCCGTTCGAGATTTCTGCCACCTGGTTTTGTGTTTGAACGAGTTTGTCTATATCGAATAACCTGACATTTCGTATGCATCACCACATGATCAACAACCCGCAAAATCGACGTGAATTCTTAAAGAAGGCCGGTCTCGGCTGTGGATCGTTGGCATTGACCAGCCTTTTGCATCAGGAAGGCGTTATTGCGGCAACTCCTTCGGTTTCGAATCCCCTCGCCGATCGACCATCCCATTTCGCACCGAAAGCCAAGGCTGTCATCTGGCTGTTCCAAACAGGTAGCCCTTCGCAGGTCGATACATTTGACTACAAACCCGAGCTTCAGAAACGGGACGGAACATCACTGGCCGGAGCAGACCCCAAAACTGGCTTTTTCACGACGAGTGGGAAATGTCTAAAATCTCCATTCAAGTGGGCTCAACATGGTGAATCGGGTGCATGGACATCCGAGATCTTCCCGAACATCTCCAAGCACGTCGATGACATTGCGTTTGTCTATTCCTGCTATTCAAAATCGAATAACCATACGCCGGCAATGCTCGAACTCAATTCCGGCATGATTCGCCAGGGATTCCCAAACCTGGGAGCGTGGCTCAGCTACGGCCTTGGCAGTGAGAATTCAAACCTTCCTGCCTTTGTCGTGATGCACGGCACGAAGCCGCGTGGTGGTGATCCGATCTGGTCAGCCGGGTTCCTTCCCTCGGTTTACCAGGCCACTTCACTTGATCCTCGCGGAAACAACCCGATCGAGAACCTCGACCGCCCCGGTGAATTGACCGACGAACATCAGCGATCGTTGCTCGACGCGCTGCGAACGGCCAACGCACGACACGCAAAGAAACGACCGTTCGACGGCGACTTGAATGCTCGACTTGAGTCATTTGAACTTGCCTACCGAATGCAGACGGCAGCACCCGAGGCATTTGACATCAACCGTGAAACGTCTGCGACCCAGGAAGCTTATGGTCTGAACCGTGACGAATCCAAGGATTACGGTCGCCAGTGCCTGATTGCCCGCCGCCTTGTCGAGCGTGGCGTACGATATGTCCAGGTTTTCGCCGACGTGGCAAAAACACCAGGCGGCGGTGGCGGCGACGTTCCGTGGGACGCGCACCATGACATCAAGGGCAATCATGCCAACTGCGCTGCTTCGGTCGATCGACCAACCGCTGCATTGCTCACCGACCTGAAACAACGTGGCATGTTCGATGAGACGATCGTCATTTACGGTGGCGAATTCGGACGCACGTCTGATTCACAGGGATCTGCCGGTCGCGACCACAATCCGAATGCCTTCACCACCTGGTTCGCGGGCGGTGGATTCCAAGGCGGAGCCCAATACGGAGCCTCAGATGAATTCGGATATAAATCGGTGGAAAAACGAGTTAATGCTCACGACATCCACGCGACTATCCTTCATCAAATGGGTCTGAATCACGAAGAGCTCACCTATCGGTTCAACGGTCGAGACTTCCGACTGACTGACGTCGAAGGTGAAGTCCTGCACGACATCCTGGCATAGGCAGCAGGTCCAACCCAGCTTAGATCTTCGTTACGACGACGCGCAGTTCTATATAACGGTCGGTCACGTTGTTTGAGTCTACACCGATCCGCGACTACTCGACGTTCACGGAGCGCTAGATTCGCTGCCGGCGCTTTCGCTGGACAGGACACCCAAACAATCCGAAACGAAGGCAACCGGGACGGACGATGCGACGGCTCGCCCGTTTGCACCAGCGTTTGCACCAAAATCTGACAATCGGAGCAAACCGCTGTCTATTGTTGACAAAACTGACCACTCCACAATCGATACCAAGAACGAAGAAAACCCCGAGAGACAAAGCGTTTCCCGAGGTTTATCGAAGTGGGCGTTACTGGACTTGAACCAGTGACCTCTGCGATGTGAACGCAGCGCTCTAGCCAACTGAGCTAAACGCCCTAAACCGAAGGACAAACCTTACGTGCGGCTCAGTTTACCTAATTGGACTACAGATGGCCAGCCGGCTCGTTGCGGTCCGACACGCTTGCTCTTTACGACACGCTCACCCATCAGTCATCGGACGTGAACTGAAACGCGTAAAGCTTGCAGTCTTGCATTCGAACGCGCAACCGCACCGGCTGCTTCGATAGACTACTCACATCGGACGTATCGCGCCAACGCACCGGGAACCGTACCGAATTACCATAGAGACGAATGGCGTCTTCTCCAGAATAACCGGGCAGTGGATGGTAATCCTCGTCAAGCAATTCCACACGCATCGAACCACCACCGCTCGTCGCCACGTTCAGTTCCAACCGGTTACCTGCAAAACGCATTGGGGGCGTTGTAAAATCACCACCTTCGTAACCAGCATCTAACGAGACAAAACCGTCCAACCGCAAAACAGCTCGGCCAATTCCCGTCAGGTGCTTGCCGTTCGCTGCCGGGTCGATGACCCGGTCATGGTCCTGGTTCGACCCCACATAGTAAATCCACAACTCGTCGCCACGCCGTATCGGTTGAGGCATAGCCCACACAAACCGTGAATCAAACGCTCCGGCCTTACCAGTTGCCATGAAGGGCTCACGCCCAGCGGTACGCTGAAAACTCTTGCCGTCTCTGCTCACCGCCAAACGCACGTCAAATGTCGAGGGCCCCAATCCTCTGGCATCTCGTTCCTTCCAATGCCAAAACGCCTGCGCCAACATGATGTAAACATCTTCGGCCTCCTCATACCGAAAAACATTCGCTCCGTAATAGTCCACCGGAGGCTGCGGCGTAGGTGTCTCATGCGTTGCCAAGTCCGTAGCATCGGCTTCCATCACGACATTCTCATTGTCCCAATCAACCAAGTTGTCAGATTCTAAACGGCGCACCGTGCGGTACCGTGCCGCCTTGGGTTGCCCACTTGGCTCGACCCAACGGCGCGTGTAGAGCACGTACCGTTCTACGCTGGGGTCCCAAAACACAATGGATTGCGTATCGAATCCGCCTCTACCAGGGTCGATCTTTGCATACAAATCCCAACGCAGACCGTCGGGGGAACTGTGCATACGGAACTTGTGCGCAGGATACACCTTGGCTTGGTTTTTATACCGATGCTGGGAAGGAGCATGTGGATCAATCCAAATAGAACATCCCCCAATGATCCCCGGCATCACGATGTTATTGTCTGTCGTTCCGTCTACCTCGTGTAACCCCAATACGGGTTTGGCAAAATGTACGCCGTCCTTGGATTCCGCATAGGCAACACGATCTTCGAATTCGTAGACCCCGTCCGGCGTCGAACTGCGAAAGTCATACCACAAGCGTATCAATCCATGTTCTTGCAACACGCTAGAATAGACACCGACAAAACGCCCCTGCTCCCAAGGCTGATCCATTTGCAACACAATATTACCGTCGCGTCGAGGCGGATTCACCGTCAACACGACGTCGGAAGAAGACTCGATAAAGCGATCGTCCATGAACAATTGCTTACGGTCTCCTACGTCAATCACCTCTCCTGCCGGCATTTTTACCGCGAACGGCACAGACACCGACCATATGACAAACATCGCAACACGAAAGCTTACTTTTGCACTACACATCTTTCTTAGGTTCCTTTCGTGGTGCTTTAGCATTGAAGTTGCGAGCTTGTCCATCTGCCCATGCGATCATCTGTCCATGCGCTCATGCCCGCGATTGCCATCGCCAGCCGTATACATCACTGCTGTGTATCATGGATGCATGGGTGTATCGGCTTGGTAGCTGACGACACCGTCTCAAGACCACCGAGACAAGACACCGTCCCTTCCTGCACAAACATGGCAACTGCCAGCTGGCACACCGATATTCTATTTAAACCGGAAACCATAAAGATCGGCATCGTGCACCATCAGATAGAGTCGCACGGTTTGCCCCATCAGTGACTCTAACTTCGCTTCTCGGAACTCCACGTCGTGCTCGATGCTGTCGACGTTGACGGGCTGGCAATCATCGAGACCAAATCCTTCGACCAAATGAGAATTCCCCCAGCGATCTTCGACCATATAGTGTGGCAAAAGCGCTTTGAAGGGCCAGCCTCCGTTGGGATGCTCAATCGGCTTATCGATACCGATCCCCACCTGAACCACACCACGCCCCGCATCGACGTTAAGCTGCAACGTCTTTCCTGTCACCTCCAGTGGTTTTGTGATCAGAATCTGGGGACGGTTGCCAGCGGTCAAGCTGACATATCGATTGTGTTTCTGGGTATAAAGCGCTCCCTCAGAATAGCCAACACGATCTCGATAGTTGCGGCGAAATCCCAGGTGGTCTTCATTCGACACACCTGCATAGAACCAGTCTTCATCTCCTACTCGCAAAGGTGTACAGTCGAGTCTCACCTGGCGGTCGTAACTGTCTTCTTCGGTCCCGTGGGGAATCCACGCTTCACGACTCGAAGTTCGGTCCCACGTCCGTCCTCCGTCTCGGCTGGTTACCACGCGCACCTCCATCGTGCCTCGACCCGTGTTGGTACCGATACGCCCTCGATCCTCCGTGCTGGGATGCGTTTCATCACCGATGAACCAATAAGCGAACGCGAAAACGATACCCTCCATGTGCACTCCCAACATGCCGTATACTTCGTCGAAGTAGCGGGGGTCGGTTGAGTCATGGGCATCGGGGTACAAGAAGTCCTGCAAAGTCCAATTTTGCAAGTCTGGCGACGCATAGCGGCCACCTACTCGGGTTGGCGGATGATTGGGTGCTTGGCGTAGCGCAACCCATTCGCTGTTGAGATCATCCCAGTATTCAATCGTCGTATAGTAACTGACCTTGTAACCACCTGACCGCTTGAACTTATTTAGCCAGTTACGATCTGTAACGGGATCCGACATTTCGCTCCCCCACGACACGTCCGATGGCTGTCCATAGTTCTGAGACATGGTAAACCGCTTGGCAGGATCGCGCACATTTCCATGCGCCCACATGTCGCGAGGATGCCCACAGGGGACCAGGTTGTTATCTTCTGTCTTGCCCTGTGCCATTGGATAGGGAGGCCAGAAATCTCGGTCGACTTCGGCCGGTGCATCCATAAAACCCAAATGGGGTTTTTCCCAATGAACGCCGTCATCACTTATCGCATAAGCTATCTTGCTCGTGTAAGGCGGATGATCAAAGCGTGGCGGTTGATTGCCCCTTTTTAACGGCCAATGAGCTCGATAATACATCTCGTAACCACCGGCCTGTCGTTGCCCCACATAGAGAGGATTGGCCCCGAGACCCTCCCATGGCTTGTCGGCCTTTAACACAACACCTCGCGGCTTGGGGTGTCGCACGATGCGACGAAAACCTGTACTGCGAGCAATCACATGGTCGTCCAGGAATAAATTCCAGTAAGGCTCCCGTTCCGGCCCCGCATCTTGGTCCGGTACGATCGATTCGTCAGCCATCACTCGTCCGCTATCCATCAACAGAGCAAGCAATATTACACACACCACTGTCATCATTTTTGTCATGGCTACCACGTTGCTCATAAGTAACCTCATTTCATCGCCCTGAATTGGATCATGTTACTCGGAATGGTTCTCTTGAAGCGATGGAATGGAAAAGCTTCTAGGGCAGGGCAATCAGCCGAAATCCTGTCCTACGCACGAGATCCTCAAGGTGACACCCATTACTAACCAAGTTTAGCAGTTAACAAGCGTCCTTCGGGATGCAAACCATCGTTGAAGTGCCCTCCAATACAACACAAAATATAATCGTAGTTCTACCAAAACGGTATGTCCATGATTCACTCAACCATAAATGTTCTTGATAAAATCCTCGATCTTGACTTAAAATGGGGCTTCCGTGAGATTTGAATGTGAAGATTATGTTTTCTATCAAGGGACAACACCATGAGCGACTCTCCTATCAAACACAATTCGAGACGCCAATTCTTGCGCAAGAGCGCCGTTGCCGCAGGAACAGCAGTGGCCGCCAGCGCTGCAGGGACGCCACCTGCCGTACACGCCGCTGGCAGTGATCTGCTCAAACTCGGATTAGTTGGATGTGGCGGTCGCGGTACCGGTGCTGCCGGCAATGCACTGCGTGCAGACCCTAACACACAGCTTGTTGCCGTGGCGGACGCTTTTCCCGAAAAAGCCGAACGGTGTCTAAAAAACCTTCGCAACGAAACCGACATCGCCGATAGAATTCAGGTGGATGACGACCATTTGTTTGTTGGTTTGGATGCCTATCAGAACGTCATCGACAGCGTCGACGTCGTCCTTCTCTGTACACCACCAGGATTTCGCCCCCTCCACTTACGCGCGGCCGTAGAAAGCGGCCGCCATATCTTCACCGAAAAACCGATGGCCACGGACAGTATGGGTGTGCGGTCGGTCATCGAAACGGTGCAACTGGCTAAGGAAAAGAACCTGGCTTTGTTAGCTGGTTTCTGTTGGCGCTATAGCTCACCCAAGAGAATGCTCTTCGAAAAGATCCACAACGGCGAAATCGGTGATGTCCGCGCTGTGTTTGGCACCTATTTGACTGGCCCTGTCAAACCCATGCCACCGGCGAGTTCCCGACCCCAAGGCATGTCTGACTTAGAGTGGATGGTTCGCAATTGGTACAACTTCACCTGGCTTTCAGGCGATGGATTAGTAGAACAAGCATGTCATACGGTCGACTGGATAGCCTGGGCCATGGGTGACACGCAGCCAGTAAGCTGTACGGCCGTCGGTGGACGGCAAATCCCTGCTGAAGGTGGTGACATCTATGACCACGTAGAGATCAACTACCTTTGGGAAAACGGCGCACGCTGCTTCTTGGCTCAAAGACAAATCCCGGGCTGCCACGGGGAAAACAATTTGTATGTCATGGGCACCAAAGGCAACGCCAGTCTGGCTCGCGGAAGTTACATCACAGACTTGAACGGAAAGCAAACATGGAAGTACCGTGGCCCGAATCCCGATATGTACGAGGTGGAACATCAAGCGTTGTTTTCTTCCATCCGCAGCGGCCAGCCCATTAACCATGGCGATCGCATGGTCAACAGCACGCTGATGGCCATCATGGGCCGTACGGCTGGATACACCGGTCAAATGCTCACCTGGGAAGAAGCTTTGAATGCTTCCGAGAGTCTCACACCGGACATCAAGGACTGGAACAGTCCCGTTACGTTCAGAGACGTGCCGCTACCCGGTAACATCGTTTAGTGCCTTCCGATAAACATTCGGCGTTCGCCGATGATATGCTTCACCCTCAAGATCAAGAAGCTGACGATTTATTCGCAAGGCAAGTGTGGAACCTGTACGTCGTTATCTAGTGACCTTAACGCTTTGAATCTGCAGGCAATGGACCGGTTGAAAACGTGTCCTCTATGGACGTAGCGACCGAATCAACAGTCTGCTGAACACGTGAAGGGCTGAAGGACACAGCCGAATCCACAAACTAGTACGATTAACCCATTCCTGGTGAAACAACATGGAGACGACAACACACCAAAATCTGACACGAGATGATTGGGGAAAACTGGTCCTGCGCATCACCATCGCCGGACTCATGCTGTTCCATGGAATTGCCAAGGTAAAAGGGGGCGTTCACGGCATCGCGGAATTGCTGGAAACAACAGGCATCCCCAGGTTCGTCGCTTATGGAGTCTACATTGGTGAGATTGTCGCCCCCCTCATGATCCTGCTGGGGTACTATGCCCGTCCGGCAGCGATCGTGTTCGTTTTTAACATGGTCGTTGCCATCTGGCTGGTACATGCTGGTGACATTTTGAAGCTTGGTGACCATGGGGCCTGGGCCATCGAACTGCAGATGCTGTATCTTTTGGGCGCCATCGCCATCGCACTACTCGGAGCCGGTAGTATCTCGTTGAAACCCGACTCGACGGATCACACATCCAGTACAAGCGAATCGACAACTTAAGTGACCATTGTTTGGGCAGTTGACAGAACCAGCTCCCCAAAGGCGCCACCTCTAGGACACTCGCTTTGTCGCAGACCGGACCGCGCCGTCCGTTATGAGCCAACCGAAATCTACGCGAAAACAGGGCGGGTTGCGTTATTCTGCTACGTAACCAATCAATCGAACAAGGAACGATACGCTCGATAAAAAGGGGCCAAAAATCAGCCAGCCGGCATTCGCTAGCATTAAGCCGCCTTGCTTCAATTCCCACGGATCTCTAAAAGCCTTTCTGGCTTCGAAGACACCCATTGAATCTGTTCTGAACAAGGAACTGTTCCGCATGTCAAAATCGGTCGCTTTGTTAATGCTATGCGTAACGATCTTACTACCCGCTTGCCAAAACGCTAACAAGCGCGACACTGCATCCAACCCTTTGTCCTCAGCGGATGGTGTCGCAACGAACGAAAATGCGGTAGCACCCGCGAGTAAGTTTTCGTTAGGGAGAGTCTTTCGCACGGTAGCTTTTTGGCAAGGAGAAAGCGACTCAGAGCTTACCATTCCCACCGAAATCGTTGAACTTGGCAACACGATCGACACGGTCGTTGCCCAGGCGGCGGAGCTGAACACCAATGACCCACCCGAAGTGAATCGCCAAAAGGCCCAAGCCATTCTTGAATCAACACAGACTTGGGAGCGTGTGATAGCTGCTGGAAAATCGGTTGGGTTCCTCAACGACAATACGACTCAACGGTTCAACGCATTCATCATGTCCATCCGTACCGAAGCCTCCAAGTTGGTCGAGACAGGGACTAACTCACAAGCGATCCTTGCACTACAGCAACTAACCACCGAGCTGAAAGCTTCGTACGACAGTGTCACGACTGTTTTAAATCATGGTGCTGCAGCGTATCAGCAAATCGTACAACCTCAGCAGTGAGCTTTGAATGTGCCTGTAGAGATCTTCGCAGCCAGAGTCAAGCGACACGGGCAAGCGACCATTCGACGTGAAATGACGTAGCCCACGTGATGGACTGGCAGCGTGCGTCGACAACTCGAGTCGATCGGACCGGGCAGCTTTTTCACACAAAAGGCTGCCAACGACCCAGCTAGCCACCGTGCAGCTTTATCGGCAAACGTTTTGCTCCCCAGGTACCGGCAGGTCCTTCGAACACGCCGGCACAAGGTGTACTACAGGAAAGGCAACGTCCCACGTCGTCCAGTTTCCATTCGCCCAACACGTACCAATCTCGCGCGACCAGACGTTGGCCACACTCATGGCAGTACGTACTACCGCCATCCGTATCATGCACGTTTCCTGTATAGGCATACCGCACACCGTTCTCGAGAGCAATTTTTCGTGCCCGACTTAGAGTTTCAGGCGGTGTCCTAGGTTTATCGGTCATTCTCCAATCTGGATGAAATGCGGTAAAGTGCACTGGGACTTCTGGCCCCAGCTGTTCGACAATCCAACTTGTCATCTCATCCAATTCCTCATCTGAGTCATTTTCTCCCGGTATTAATAAATTGGTAATTTCAATCCAAACGTCGGTCTCGTGCTTCAGGTACACCAGCGTGTCCAGCACGGGTTGCAGATGGCTCGCACAGATATCCCGATAAAACTCTTCGGTGAATCCCTTCAGGTCGACATTCGCGGCGTCGATGAAACGGTAGAATTCCTCCCGAGGTTCCGGGCACACTTCGCCGGCAGTGACCGCCACAACCCGCAAACCAAACTCACGGCAGACCGAGGCAACGTCGATGGCGTATTCATGAAAGATCACGGGATCGTTGTACGTGAAGGCCACACTACGACAACCGGTCTGTCGTGCCGCATGGGCGATACTCTCCGGCGAGGCCTGATCGGCGAGCGTGTCGACCTCACGGGATTTGCTGATATCCCAATTCTGACAGAATCGACACCCCAGATTACAGCCTGCCGTTCCGAAAGAAAGGACAGGAGTACCGGGCAAAAAATGATGGAGTGGTTTCTTTTCGATCGGATCGACGCAAAATCCACTCGAACGCCCGTAGGTGGTGAGAACAATTTGCGAGTTCTCACACGACCGTACAAAACAGAACCCACGTTGACCTTCGTGCAACTTGCAGAACCGAGGACACAAATCACACTGGACTCGACCGTCGTCAAGCACATGCCAATATTTGGTAGGGACGGTAAACACACCTACTCCCACACAAAATGCGTCTACAGAAGTTTTTGACGGCATTGCCGAATAGATCTCACAATCGTCGAACAGTCCAACGTCTCAAACGACATCATTATTGTCGACGATCGCTAGGTACCATCGTATCCCTATGGAAATCGGTGCTACCCTGCCCTCAACGCCGCGGCAGTGGGTTGCAATTGACGCAGTTTCGTCACAAATTGCAGGTCGTTCACAAGGCACGGATGCTTATATTGTTCCAAGCTTCCTCCAAGCCGTTGAATGCGAAGATCTCGAAACGCCCGCCAAGTCCCGGGTGCAACACCAACGATACTGAGCGATTCCAAGCGTTTGCTTTGCAGACGGTTGGCGTACTCACAGTTCATTTGCGAAAGTTCGCGGTCGACTTCACGAGCCAGAGCCGCCTGCTTCCCTTCCCAGGATCCTGATTCAAGGAGAAGCACATACCCTGGCGGATCGGCAAAGGTTGGAGCCACCGTAAACGTGTCTAACGGTACCCCTATCCGTTGAAAGGCACTTTGCACGGCAGTGACTACCTGAAACTCGCTTAGTTTTTCACCCGTAATGCTGGAGAAACAGGAGCCCTTGTTAAGGAACTTCAGCAAAGGAGCTGTCCCGCGGTATCCGGTACATCGAACGACATCGTGGATATTGTAGCGGTAGAAACCGCTAGATGTCGTCAGCAAGATATAGTAATTCTGCCCCACCTCCAATTCGTGCGATTCGAGAATGGTCGGGCTATCCGACTCTAATTCTCCCTCGGGTACGAACTCAAAGTAGCTATGCGCGAAGTCGAGCATTCCATCGGACGTCCCAGCGTCAAGCGGGATCGTCATGCGACCTTCACTCGCTGACAGTCCATGGTCGCGAAAGGTTACCTCACCGTAGTACTCTTTGAGTCGCGGCAAGTAGGCGCCCACCGACCCCCCGGTCCATACGGCAAGCACAGACATGTCCGGCCAAAAGTCGCGTGGCAGAAGCGAACCTTTACGGTTTACCATTTGGTCCAGCATCCTGGCACGTGTGGGATTTGCCCTGCGGCAATCTGATAAAACAACATCTCGTATACCAGGCGGGATCTCGTCCTTGACAGCCAATGTACCGTCGTGAATGTCTCGGATGATTAGTTCACGTTGCTGGTCTGCCAGACGAGCAAACTCCACCAGCGTGCTTGGATTGGCAGTAATGATCATACCGACTGTTGGTGAAGCTACAGCGAGTCTCAACGCGGTGTATTGCTTGGCAAAGGAATTCGTCACTTTGATCAACGATCGCGGTAACAAAAACATGGGGTCACTGATTCGAGGTGCTGTGGCGACTGCCAAGCCACTGATATTGCCACAGGGAATACCCGCAGACGTGTTAAACTGCTGCCAGTCGCTCGTCAACTGAACGACGTGTTTGCGGACCAAATCTAAATGTTGGCGAAACGTTTGGACCCCCCAGAGATTCCAGCCTCGACGGTACTCTTTCAAAAATTCGTCCGTCACTGGTATGTACTTAGACTCGCTCGTCGTGCCAGAAGTCAAAGCAAACATCAGCACCTTCGTCCTAGGACCGAACATGGCGCTAGTGTCACCTTCTTTAACTCTTTCGATATAAGGATGGTAGTCTGCGTAAGTGGTGATGGGCATCTGGCGACGGAATGCTTCCACCGTCGTCTGAGGATTCAATCCATGATGCCTGGCAAATTCACTAGCACCGTTTCGCAACAACTTTTGCCGCAACACACGACGCTGCACCGAAGTAGCATGCCGCGCGCCGTGCAACAAGCGTTTCACTCGCAACCCGCGATACCAAAGATAAGCATAGCGATGGAACATTGTGTGCCGGACAAAGAAAAAGACAGTTTGGTAACCCGCTGCCTCATAGCCGAAACGAGTCCGCCGTCTTCTGGAAATAATTTCCCCGAAAGGTGAAGAATGGTTGGACGCGTGGCATAAAAGGGAAAAACATTGGGATGGAGGGGACGTTAAGCAGACCGTGTACCAATTTGGCTCATTGCACTCTTCTTCGGGTAGCAGTACGCAACCGCATCAATGTGATGCTTATGCAAGTTGCCATTTTAGTGAGGCAGTTATGCTTTTTTACGGTTGTGCCAGGAATCACAATACTACGGAATATCGCGGTAAATCCGACCACATACGAAGGTCAAGATGATCCTTCACCTAGATGGATGACAAGGTTTTCAGGCCACAGACAAAGTGAATCCCATTCCCTGCTTCCCAAGAATTAATCCTATCCTACTGCGCCCCGGAATTACACCCACAGAACAAACCACCATCATCGATGAATCGAAGCTGTTTTTGCCGGTGGAAATCAATGCCAGTAGGGTCGTTTCTCGCATTTCCAGGCCGAAAATGCGTCCGCCAGCGGCACCCCAAAATAATACGAAGGACTGCCACACGGTTCACGACAAAGCCAACCCTGCCCAAGGACGTCAATCACGCTAAACCATTACCCAGACTTATCTTACGAACCACCCGCCATGCTGCTTGGCGGACTGTCGCCACGTCCAGTGCCCCAGCCACATCGCCAATGCACAACTGTTATGAGTCCCAACCGACCCCGAAGTGTTGGCTCAGTATGATCCTCCCCAGTCAAATCCGGCAAGAACTGGCCGATCATGGAAAGTCAACAGCACGTGTCGAGACACTCCAGACAACGGCTGTGCATCGTGTTGGCTCGAAAGGGACCAAGCCAACCTGACCAAGCTCATTTTTCATCGCGCTGACCCAATGAGACAGTTCACGAACTTGTAAACAGTGACGATCATCCACAGACAACGTCTTCGACCGCCGGAGAAGCAACCCCTTGAGGACGGGTGGTGGAGTCAAAACGGCACGATTAGCTTGGGGGACCATGGCAAGTTCATTTCTGTCCAGACAATTGGCGAACATGACGCCCCAACTCCTCAAATCACACAGCACAGACATGCAAGCTAGCATTTTAATTTTCGAACGGCACACCGCAAACGTTCTGGGCATCCTTGGACGATGAAAAAAGAAGGCTTCCCCTTCCTTCACACGTTTCGTGCTGAACGGTCCTGGGGTTCAGTCTGGTAGCGTCAGCGCACATGCCAGGAAGGATTTTTTTCTTCTTTGTAGTGCGTGTCGTCGGAAAAGGTCCGGCAAGAGGCCGTTTTCTGTTACCACGTTGCCCCCTGCATCTCGACGAGCCCGCACAGAACAAGGAGTACCTGTATGATTCAGTTGGTAACTGGCGCAAGTGGATTTGTCGGAAGCCATCTCGTCCAGCATCTGTGTTCTCTGGGCAAAACGGTCCGCGCCTTGGTACGTCGTCCGGAAGCGAAGGTGGGCCTTCGGAACAAAGGCGTCCTCGCCGTGTCTGGCGATGTTTGCGATCGAACGAGGCTGTGCCAAGTCGTCCGGGGTGCTGACGTGATCTACCATTGTGCAGCCGCCAGTTCCTTGTGTTCGGACGACGAGATCCGTCGAACCAATCTGGACGGAACCCGCAACTTGTTGCACGCCGTGCGCACCGAAGGGGCCGGACGTATTGTGTTCATAAGTTCTCTCAATGCCTTGGGCTCGACCAGCTATGAAAATGCCACCGAGTCGGCGCCAGTAATCCGTTCTGGAGAAGTACACGCGGACGTCAAAATCGACTCAGAACAACTTGCGCTTCAATTCGGTGATACGCACGACATAGAAGTCACGATCCTTCGTCCCGGCCTGATTTATGGACCCGGTGAGCGCTATATTCCGAAACTAGCTAAGTCTGTTCAAAACGGGACTTTCCGATTCATCGGCAGCCGTGAGAATGTCGTACCTCTCATCTACGTCCACGACATGGTCCGACTGATGGTAGCTGCGGCCTGTACCGGCACCGCTCGAGGAAAAATTTATCACGCGACAGACGGAAGTCGTACAACGATTGGTGATTTAGTAGATACGCTAGCCGATCTCAACGGCAGCGCGCGGCCACGACACTTACTGCCCTATTTCGTGCCCCGACTGGCTTGCTCTATGTTTGAGCAGTTTGGCAAGACAAGTCCAATTTCGCGCACTGCACTACGATTCTTAGGGACATCACGACATGTCAACATGGACCTAGCCAAACGCGAACTCGGGTTTCAACCCTATGTGAACCTGCAAGAGGGCCTGCACCAAACGGTCCATTGGATGCAACAAGAGCACCTGACTCCGGAGACATTCCGCCGAGCAGCATAGTGGGAAGAGAATCATCGCGATAAATTAAGCTGACGTATCGTGCCCAAACTGTCTCCCGTGACCAACGACCTGAATTTGCCAGAATTCTAGCAAATTCAAGACGTGCAAAAATGGATGAGTGCGCGAAACACGGTAACGTCAAATCTGCGACACAAAAATCTACGCAACCAAGCTGCCGATTCCGGAAAACTCCTACATTTGGAGTTCTAAGCACGAAATCACCGGCGAAACCACTACCTTGCTGTTATTCGGCAGCTCGCATACGTGGCCATTTTTCGGCAGCTCGTGCGCCGTCGAACTGGTAACAAGGTGGTAACTGAGCAATTCAGCCTGTCGAACTTCGGGACTCTTGCACGCGGTTCGCAAAGTGCTAGTATTTAAAAACCAATATCCCCTGAAAAAAGCTTTATTCTCAAGGAGAAGCCAGATGGCCAAGGACACAGACAAACCAGAAACTGCGGCACCTGCAAAGACAGAGGAGGGAACACCTGCCGGCGATCCTAAGCCTCAACAAGTACAAGCTCCCCAGATTCAGGTCGACGAATCCAAAGCAATCACCTCCTACGCCAATTTCTGTCGCGTCACGGGAACCCCCGAAGAGTTAATTATTGATTTTGCGCTGAATCCGCAACCGATGGGAGTTCCGTCGAAGCCCATCGCCATCGATCAACGCATCATCCTCAACTTCTACACGGCTAAACGGCTATTAGCTGCTTTGCAGATGTCCTTGCAACGACACGAACAAGCCTTCGGCGTACTGGAAACGGACATTCAAAAGCGTATTCGGCCATCTGCACAGCCTGCCCGACCTCAGTAAACATTGCCGGTTCGGGTTTGAATCGTAATCGTGGGTTTTACCAAAGCCAGCGTAGGCATAGCACGTTTGGCTATCGGTTGAACGCTCGAACGATGAATGTGGAACTTGTTGAGGAGACATGACGGTGCCGTTTGATTCACAGCTCCAACGAAAGATTATGGGACAGTTCGCCACTGGCGTCACCGTTGCCAGCACAGCCATCGGTGAAGAAACCTGGGGTATGACCGCAAACGCGGTGACTTCACTGTCCTTGGACCCACCATGTGTCCTGTTGGCGGTTGTAAAAGAAAGTCAATCTCACGAAAAATTCAAACAGGCCGGTTGTTTCGTTCTTAATATTCTTAGTGAAAAACAACGTGAGCTTTCTGATCGCTTCGCGTTTTCCGGCCCGAAAGACTTCTCGGGAATCAATTTTACGACTGCGGAAACTGGCGCCCCGATCATTCCTGATTCTCTCGGATGGGTCGACTGCCGTTTAACCGAAGTGCTTCCAGGTGGTGATCATGATATCTTTATCGGTGAGATTGTCGCCGGGGATATCTCCGACGGACCACCGTTGTTGTACTTTGGCGGGAAGTACGCTCGCCTGGGTGACCAACTATAGTTCCGCTCACAAAAGGCGAGCCGACGACTCTAGCTATGGAGTTGTGACGCACCCTGACAAGGCCCTCAACTAGCACCGACGGCTCATGAGTTTCAGGGCTGGTTGGTAAATGCCGAAGCAAAAAATCACTCCTGACACGAAAGGGAGTTTCGACCCGGCTTCTGGTTGGTCTGTCGACGAAATCAACAGCCTGCATGTCCATCCGTCCCTACAGATCACGGGCTGGACAATTGTTGCACGTGCACATGCGCAACATCCCACATGTAGTGAGAAATCGGATGCCGCTCCGCTTCGCGAAGATGGTAAACCGCCAACTTGGGTTGTTCAGTGGCCTCACAATACAACCCCACATAGAGGTGGGCATAGAACAACTGGCGATTCAAAGTTCGCTCGTCCGGGTTTCCGCGTTGTGCTGCCTTCAGAACGTCTTCAATCGTGAGCTTCCCTTGGAATAGACCATAGACTTCTTCCATCGGAATTCTAGGATCCGCCGACTCCAAAACCAGAATATCCTTGCGCGCCGCAGCCACTCCTTCTGTACGAGCTTGACACAAGAATCGCCAGACAACGTTCTCGACATCGCCGCCATCATACGTTTGGTACAATTCGAACTGACGAGCGCCTTGTACATACTGCCGAGCGTAATAGTAAGAAATACCGCGTTGCCAATGGCTTGGTTCCCGTCGTGGGTCCAGCTTAATCACCCGATCAAAATCCTGAATCGAGCCTTTCACGTCGCCAGACTTAAACTTGGCTCCTCCTCGAAGCTGGATTGCGAACGCGTTCTCTGGATTCTGACGGAGTACCTCATCACAATCTTGAATCGCATTCGTATGTTGCCGGCTGCGATCTCGCACCGTAGCCCGTCGCAAACGGTGCGATGTATCGTCAGGTGCCGCGTCGACTGCTTTGTCCAGGTACTTCAAGGCCATAGCCAGGTCACCGCGACCTGCGGCCCCCTGGGCCTTGTCCACCCATTCCTCTGGTGAAAGGTTTTCAGCCCAGGTAGCCATCGGCAACCAAGTAAAACAGGCGAACAGTACAAGACAGCGAATCTCGAGGCTTTTGGGGTTCAGCTCGAACCAGCTTATGATGACGCGACACAAGCGGTAAGCTAGAGTTCCCCTACCATTTCGCAGGCACAACATTGGACCAATACCTTTCTACAATGGAAACCATTGGACTAGATTCATCGCCGGCCGGGACCAGACCGGTCACCGCACGACGACGCATCACGATTGCGTTACTCATTCTATGGGCCGCAACTCTAACGGTTTATGCCAATTCTTTGCAGGGTCCTTTCGTATTCGATGATCTACATAACATCGAACATAACCCCTATCTTCGACTGACAACGTTGGGGGCTTCGAATTTACACCAAGCCATGTGGCATGGTCCGTCGCAAAATCGGCCGGTAGCCAAATTATCCTTTGCCATCAACTACTACTTCCACGGTCTAAGTGTTGGTGGTTTCCATCTGGTAAATGTCATTATCCATGGCATGAACTCAGCGCTGGTGTTTTGGCTGACAATACTGCTGTTGGATCGTTCGAAAACGTCGCTACACGGCACCGTCACAGGAACGACCGAAAGCGCCAATCCGCACCAGCGAACAATACTCTGGACGGTACCCTTAGCCGCTGCGATGCTTTTTGCGGTTCACCCACTTCAAACTCAGGCCGTCACGTACACTGTGCAACGCATGGCCAGCTTGGCGACCCTGTTTTACCTGATGGCGTTCATCTCGTATATCCACGGCCGCCGAGCTAAGTCTCGAAGGCGACTAATCTGGTGGACCGGCACGGCCCTCTGCTGGCTGTTGGCGCTGGGCACCAAAGAGAATTCCGTCATGCTCCCGATCACCATCGGGTTATATGAGTACTGTTTCTACCACCATTCGCACCGTTATTTTATGGGCCGCCGAGTCCAATTTGCAATCTGTGGTTCGGTGGCATCGCTCCTCGTCGGAATGCTCTTTCTCTGCATCTACTTGCAGACCGCATCTCCCATCGACGCTCTCATCCAGGGCTATGGCTTCCGCGAATTTGACATGTGGCAACGGGTGCTCACTCAGTTTCGCGTCGTAACATTTTACACAACGCTTGTTCTCTTCCCCGCTCCCGAGCGTTTGAACCTAACACATTGGATACAGACTTCCTCTGATTGGCTCAGTCCACCGTCAACCACGTTAGCTGCCACGGTGCTGGCCTGTATCATGGCGGCAGCCATCTGTCACGTGAGAAGATTTCCCACCATGGCATTTGGCATTCTATTCGTGTTCGTCAATTTGATCGTAGAGTCTTCCGTCATCAATCTTGAAATGGTCTTTGAGCACCGCATGTACCTGCCCATGGTGGGTGTGGCCGTGGCTGTTGCTGGACTAGCCCATTCGTTGGTCAACCAACCCCGTACTTTCACGTACATAGCCGTTCCGTTGCTTCTCGTGTGTGGACTGTGGACTCTAGAGCGCAACCGGATCTGGCAAGACGCTATTACTCTTTGGACTGACGTAATCAACAAGAATGCTCACGATGCACGCCCCATGTACAACCGTGGCCACGCCCACCAAAAGGCCAACAACCTGAACCGAGCCGAACAAGATTATTTGGAGGCTATCCATCGAGAGTTCTACCTCGAAGCTTACACCAACCTGGCTAATCTGTACGCGGTTCAAGAACGCCACGACGAATCCATCCGTCTACTCAATCAAGCGATCGCAGCTCATCCACAAACAGGTATCCTGTATAGCAATCGTGGTAGTATTCATTTGAAACAAGGCAACCAGCAGGCTGCAGCTCGTGATTTTGAAACGGCGTTGGCTTGGGATCCAGATTGCGCCACTGCGTATTACAACCGCGGGCGCCTGGCAGCGGAGAAGGGTAAAACCGATGAAGTACTGGCCGATTATGCGGTGGCAATCGAAAAAGACCCATTTTTCTTCGAAGCCTATGTCAACCGAGCCAACACCCACTTCCGTCAAAACCGATTTAGCGAGGCCTTGCTGGACTACGACCAAGCGATCACGCTGAAACCACAACATCCTTCCGCAACTTACTTCCGCGCACTGTGCCTGCTGCGTTTACGCCATTACCGCCAAGCCTTGACGGGATTTACTCGTACGATCAACATCTACCCCAACTACGTTGATGCCCACGATCATCTAGCTTGGGTGATGGCGACATCTCCCGACTCATCGGTACGAAACGGAGAGAAAGCCATCCATGCAGCCAAGACCGCTTGCCGGCTCAGCCAAGGCACCAATTTTCGGCATCGCGCAACGTTAGCGGCAGCATTCGCTGAAAACGGTCAATTCGACGACGCTGTTCGAGAACAGAAGGCCAGCATCCAACTTGCCCCTAATGACAAAAAGTCGTTGCTTCGCCGAAGACTACAAATGTATCGCAACGAAGAACCTTACCACGAGAGCCCCTAGGATGGGCATTGCTCAAGGAACTGCCGAGTCAATTCTGTAGAGATATAACGACCAGTCATAGGCTGCAGATAATTCCATTCTCTCTGCCTCTTTTACCCTCGCGACTGGTCCCTCGCGCCCCATAGGGACATGAAAGAAAACAACGTGAACGGCCTTGGACGTGCGCTGCGACGCGCCATGACCACATCTGCTGAACGCGAGCTCAACCGCACCAATGGCGGGACGTTTTGAAAACCTTCCCTTTTAAATGCTGCAAAGCGGTTGCCGGATGTCGTGCGCCCGACACGGTCGGCGGCTGGTCTACGATCCACTCGAATTGTGCGAAGCCCTGCTGCGGGCGTACTGAGTGTGGTGGTTGATGGACGACCGTATCCCATTTTGGATTGGAAATCCAACCATCCGATTCACCACCAAGTCCTGCAAACATTGAAAACTCGGCGTCGCCGGACAGTGCAAGCGTCGACCAGTCACTTCCGCCCCCTGGCGATATCAACCCATACCCGAGCGGAAAGAAGTTTCGCGCCAGCAGCGAAAAGTCACGAATATCAACGTCATCGTCTCCATCAAAGTTTCCGGCGGACCACCCCACCTTTGCCTGTATCCCTAAAGGATCATAATGGACCGCCAGCATATTGAAGTCTTGAATATCCACGTCTCCGTCCAGGTTCGTGTCTCCCGGGTGCGCCACCAATTGCCGCGTGGCAAAGTCATCACCGCCAGTTCCGTTTCCATCTCCGTCAAGAGGAATGCCTGCTAAACTGGTAACAGCGTTGGAATCCAGAACCGCCGTGTAAAAACCTGGGCCGATGCCTGGTACGGCATCAAATCTCCAGGTCGCGGTTTGCGTGAGTGCGTCATACTGGAAGAGCACTCCAGCCAAAGAAACAAGAGTTTCGCCGGCCGAACTATTTTCCAGCGACAAATCTTCGACTGCTACGTTGACTGGCAAATCAAACTTAAACGACAACGTATCGAGAGAAGCTGCCGAATCGTCACCCCCATCTCGCACGACCTGCGTCACAACGGGGGCCGCTGTCGGAGCGTTTGCCGTCAGCGTCCCGTTACCGTCGATGGCAAAGAAGGCCACTCGCTCTACGGCATGTATCAGTTCAGTATCGACGGTCGTGTCTTCACCGACTTGGAATTTCACAGACGATTGCGTTAAATCACGGTAGCGAACATGGGCACTATCTTTTCCAAAGTAGCTATCCATATTCGACAGCAGCGTGGGCACGGAGTCAAAACCAGCGGCAAACGAAACAGTAGTCGCTACCTCCGAGACATTGGTATTGGATCGCCCCGCCTCAAAAACACGACCATTCCAGACTCCACGACGCATATCCATAGCGACATACCCAATCGTTTCTGGCACATGCTGCGCAGAAACCGCCTCTTCTGGATGCAAACCGACCATGAACCCGCTCTTGCCCGCGTTGTTGTGGCGTGTTGTCAGGTAAGCATCACCCGACACGGTTTGGATCTGTGACAACACGACGGGAGTTTGTGCGAAGGGCTGGGTAAACGTCATGGTTTCCCACTGATCCACCACCAACTGACCCACAGTTGCTCCCGTCGTTCGGGTACCCACTTCCAATCGTGTTCCATCTGCTAATTGGTGAACCCCCGATTCAAACACGAGGTACGAAACGACTTCTTCTCCGTGCACCCCATCCTCATTCGAAGGTTCTGCAAGATAGATCGAGAAGCGATCGGACTGAACGTTGTCGACACGGGCCACGACAGGCTGGCCACCGTTCGCCGTAGGCGACTGAGCGAACACCACGGGCGCCAAGTAGGTATTTTCCAGCAAAACTTCCTGAGGAACATTAGTAAGATTCGGTATCTGCCCCACTTCGCCGATGCCTAATTGCGTGATCGTAGCGGACAACATCCCACTTCCATCAATTGCCAAGTAGGCTACCGATTCCTCGGCGTGCAGGAGCTCAGTGTCAAAGGTCGTGTCCTCCCCTGACTTGAACTCCACGTCGCTGCTCGTCAGGTCACGATACCTGACATGAACGCTATCCTTGCCCCAATAAGAACTCATGGACGACAACAGAACAGGAGCCGTAGAAAAGGTTCGTGAGAAGTTGACTTTTTGCCAATCTTCGGTGACCACCGCGGCAGTCGCTGCCGCTGCGAAGACGTGACCGTTCCATACACCAGAGCCTGACTCAATGGCCAGGTAACCCACCGTTTCCGGAGTGTGCTGCGACGAAATTGCTTCTTCTTGCTGCAAAGCCAGCCGCATGCCGGCAGCAGAAATGTTCGAATGCCGTGTCATCAAATAATCACGACCCGAGTCCGTTTGAATCTGAGTCAGGACGACGGGTACGGAGTCAAATGAGTCAGCGAAGTGGAAAGTCTCCCATTGATCCACCACCATTAGTCCGACGGAAGCACCCGTCACCCGTGTGCCCACTTCAAGGCGGCGTCCATCCGCCAGTTCGTGAACTCCCGCCTCCAACACTAGAAAGCTAACGGTTTCGGCACCGTGGACGCCATCTTCGTTGGAAGGCTCTGCCAGGTAGATGGAAAATCTGTCCGGTAAAATATTGTTGACCCGTACAACCGCCGGTTGGCCACCATTTCCAGATACTGACTGGGCGAACACCACTGGAGACACAAAAGTTTTGTCGAGGACAATCGTTTGAGGCACATTGGTTACATCATTAATCACACCAAACTGCCCAATATCTAACTGTGCAACAGTGGCAGTCAAATACCCCGCACCTCCGATGACCACGTAGGAAACTTCTTCGGCAGTATGCTTCGTTTCCATGTCAAACCAGCTATCCTCACCTACTTTGACCTGCACACCGTTACCATCAAGGGCCTGATAGCGAATGTGCGAGTTATCAGACCCGTTATACGACGCCAGGGAGGCCAAGAAACCTGGCTCACTCACATACTGCCGACTAAAAGCTTGATCATACCATTGGTCAGTAACCGAGTGCCCCGTATAGTTCGCCTCCAGCAATACACTTCCGGTCGCGTGGACTCCTGGTTCAATCGCCAAGAATCCAATCATTTCAGCAACCTGCTGAGACGTGGCAGCTTCGTCGGGCTCCAAAGCAACATCGAACCCCAAAGAAGACAGGTTGGTTTGACGCGTCGACAAGTAGTCGTCACCAGCATTCGACTGTGGTTGAGTCAACACAACGGGTGTCACACCTTCAAACCATCCGTCCGTAAAAGTGACTGACTCCCACACGTTATCGATCTGACCGCCAACCGTAGCGGACGTGGATACGGTTCCCACTTCGAGCCGCGTGCCATCCTCGAGCTGATGGGTACCAGCTTCAAGCACTAGGTACGTGATCGACTCATCCCCGTGGATGCCATCCTCTCCTGAAGATTCCGCCAGAAATACGGAAAATCGGTCCGACTGAACCGCTCTGAGCCGCACCACCGCGGCCTGCTGTCCATTCGTGGAAGCAGGCAGAGCAAATACCACCGGATTGTGATATGAACGACTCAAACTCACAAAGCGCACCACGTGTGTCACGCCATCTAGTTTTCCGAATTCACCAAACGGAAACGCAGGTAAGTACGGATGGGTGGTAAACAGTTTCGTCGAGGATCTCCAAGAACTGGTTGCCACCCCATCGCTGGCCCTGACTTGCACCCGATAGGTGGTGTCATTTAATAATCCCGTCAAGAGGATCATCGTCGAACTTATCGTGAAGGTGTTGCTCCAACTGTCCGACAGGTCGTCCTTTCGATACTGGACTTCGTAGGTCAATGGATCATTATCAGGATCTATTGAGGCTCCCCAACTGACCGAAGTCTGATGTTGCAAAACATCAGCCGTCGTCAAAGTACCGGGCTGAGTAGGTGGTTGATTGAAGGGCGGTGTCGCAAACAAGTTCGACGCTTCTCGCCAGTCACTTGCACCGATGCCATCATTAGCACGTACACGCACACGATACGACGTTAGCTGCTCCAGGCCCGTAATCGTCAACATGGTATTGCTCGTTGACTGAACCGAACTCCAATCGTCGGAAAGATCGTCCTTTCGATACTGTAGGTCATACGTAACAGCGTCACCATCTGGGTCCACTGACGGGCCCCAGGAAATAGTAGCCTCAGTCGGCACCACGTTACTGGCCGACAACTCCCCGGGAGTGGGTGGCAGCTCATTCACAGGAGCGGGATAAAGTTGTTCAATACCGGCGATGTCATCCGAATTGGGATCCCGTTGATGGGTCGATCCGAGAAAAATAGCCTGGTACATACTGGCATTCGTGTCCGGAGTATGCCCTAAACCAATCCCGTGGCCGACTTCGTGAGTGGTCGTTGCCCAAACGTCAGCTTGCCCACCGCCCGGACTGGTCGACCAACTGGCCCGATCATCTCCCAACACGACATCGAAATCAACAATACCTGATCCATCGTAAGACCAGGTCGCATGCGCCAATGCTCCGGCAGTGGCAGTACCAAACCCGACTGTCGCAACACCATCCCCGGTCGACATTCCGTACTGAGTACCCGAACCGATTTTATTGAAGCGAATCGTCGCCGTAGGTACGTCTTCCCAAGCCTGAAAAGCCCCATCCACAGCTGAAATATAATCCGCTTCGTTGATACCAGCTGGCAAATTAGCCGTATTTACGTAGTAACTTATCGGAAGCCGAGAATCGGGCCATTTGTGTCCGGTGAGCGTGTAGTTCATTAACGGAGGAGCCAGCTCGACGTCATCTGGCTCCACAGCATAATCACCCACCGTGATCTGCGCCCCGGACAACTCGTGTTCTTCGTGATCCGGATGTACCTCGCCGACCGGAACCACCCCCTCGTCCGTGGCCTGTACGGCGTAGACCCCATGCGTCTCGGACCGAACCCACGACGCCTCCGCACCATTTGCGGCCAGAAGAACTCTTGGCTCAAGCGACTCCAGGTCTACGATGCGATTGTCTCCCTTCCGTATTCGCAGAGAACGCATCAATACCCACCGTGACCTGATTCTGGAGAAATGCCTAAACCTACAACAATATCAGGAGATAGTCGCATTATAGATGAGACCTACGCCCCAAGCCAGAGAACGGAACGCGATGGACCGACAAACCGCACCTACTTCGCAACGTGGATTCCAAGACGCCATAGAACGCGGCCAAAATCATCCCCTTGCGCCAGGTTCTATGAATAACCACTCGAATAAAGTATTCGCGTTTCTCTGTTCCGCTTTCGAGCCTCGACTTAATGCTGTTTCTAGAAACGAATCGACTCGTGGAAATGGGTAGCTCCGCTTACAACTGCCGGCGCCGGCCTATTGCAACACGACCAACGCAGTGTTGGGCAGCATTCACCGTATCCAAAACACTTAACGGCGACGAGTATCATCCCCGCAGGCTAGTACTCAGTTTGTCAACGATCAGCCGGCCAATGTTCAAAGAAGAAGTTGCGGCGGGAGAGGGTGCGTTACACACGTTCACCACACGATCGTCTTGCTCAATGAGAAAGTCGTCGACCATTCCGCCGGCGGGAGTCACTGCCTGGGCACGCACCCCAGCCGGTGCTGACTGAAGGTGTTCAGCTCGAATTTCCGGAAGCAACTTTTGCAAGGCTTTAACAAAAGCCCGCTTGCTAAGGGACCGCCACATCTCACCGGCCCCCATACGCCAGTATTTCGTAGCCAGTCGCAAGAACCCGACATACGTCAGCGATTCGAAAAGATCCCCCAAATGAATATCTCGCTTTCGATAACCTTCTCGAGCAAACGCCAAAACCGCATTCGGTCCACACTCGACGCCTCCGGCGACCATGCGCGTGAAGTGAACACCAAGGAATGGAAAACTGGGATCTGGAACCGGATAAATTAAATTCTTACAAAAATAATTTACCTCCGGTTTTAACTCGTAATACTCACCACGGAACGGGACAATGCGAGCTGGCGGGCGCACACCTGTGAGCTGCGTCACTCGATCACTGTGCAGACCAGCACAGTTGATCACGAACTTAGCTTCTACATCCCCGGATGTGGTCGCCAAGCACACTCGGTCCGTCTGGCGCTGAACACGTTTGACACAGGCATTGGTGAGGATGAGGCCCTCTTGTTCACGAATCGAATTGGCCAGTTTTTCGCAAACCCCCACAAAATCCACAATTCCGGATTCGGGAACATGAATAGCTTGAATGCCTGCCGCGTGAGGCTCCAATTCGTTCAAGCGGCCTGCCTCGATGATTTCACAATTCACCCCGTTCGCCTGACCTCGTTCGAATATTTTCTGTAAACGTGGAATCTCTTCGTCGCTGGTAGCCACGATCACTTTGCCACAAATTTCGTAATCGACTTCGTGTTCCCGGCAAAACTGCTCCAACGCAAGCTTACCTTCACGACAATTGATTGCTTTTAACGAACCCGGTTTGTAATAGATCCCAGAATGGAGCACACCTGAGTTATGCCCCGTCTGGTGGCATGCCAAGGTAGCTTCCTTTTCCAGGATCAGCACTCGTTGGCCAGGAAAGCGTTTCACGAGTTGGTATCCGGTCGCTAAACCGACAATCCCTCCACCAATGATGACAATGTCCGCGTGTTGCATTTCGATCTACAATTCAACCTTAGAAAAAAAATGGCAGGGTAATTTAGCCTGTTCAATACCTAGCCCACAACGCTACCACCCATACGCTAGCAAGCATTCCCCATCCATCGTTACATTTGCCTCTGCCACTAAATGCTACCAGCAGTTTCAACTTCATTTCTTCTCATCATTACAGTCGCCAACCTAATTTACCTTGTCGTGCTGGCGACGGTACTGCTAGACTAGTCCGCCTTCCTGGGTTCGGCAAGCTACCCTGCGAAGGTAAACACCATTTTTAAACGACGTGCCGCAAAAGCTGTCTGTTCAGACGCTTCGTTTGCTGCACCAGCGCGATTGTGATTTGCACTCGCCGCTTGGTTGGAATCTCAGCACCTCCGAAAAGGGCATCGTGACTACAATCTCTGGTCAACCAGAAAGGACGTATCCTTCTTGGATCGCCATTGGCATCGCGTTTTGGATGCATTGTTTCGGCTTCGCAGCGCATGGACAGATTCTTGGGATTGGACCTGACCCTGAGCTTCTTGACATCGATGGATACCCAGCCCAAGTCGGCTACGTGACTTCGGAAGGCTTTGTTGACGCCGACGCATTCCTGGAAGACCAGTCTGGATGGACCGGCTCGCACCAGTCTTGGCAAATCCTTCCTTCGGGATTGATATATAAGACGTACCTGGCCAACACCAAAGAGCCACGTCTGGCCGCGCGGATCGTCGACGTGCCCGACGACAGTACTTTTTTTGACGCCAATGTCGGTGCCCGAGTCGGACTGATCCGCTTCGGAACAAGCGACCCCATACGGCCAGAAGGTTTTCAAATTGACGCCGAAGGAGCAGCCCAAGTTCGCTTGGACATCCCAGAAGAAGTCGACGTTCGAGCTGCAGATTTCCGGGGAGGTCTCGTGGCCACCTGGGGAAATCGCTACCGACAGACGAAATTTGGCTATTACCACCTCAGTTCGCACTTGGGCGACGAATTCTTGATAAAGAACCCCGATTTCGACCGGCTTAACTTTGCCCGCGACGTTCTTGTACTGGGCAAGTCTATCTACTTCAACGAATGGTTGCGATTCTACGGTGAAGCCGGTTGGGCTTTTTTTGACGACATCAGTGAACCCTTGGAGTTCCAATTTGGTTTTGACTATGCGCCTGTCTGCCCGACGGGTCTCCGCGGTGCACCGTTTTTCGCAGCCAACGCTCACTTGCGAGAAGAAGTCAATTTCGGTGGGAACATCTCTGCCCAACTGGGGTGGGCTTGGCGCGGCAGTAAAAGTGGCAGTCTGCTACGGATGGGATTCCATTACTACAACGGTGAAAGCAGCCAATTCTCGTTCTACGACGACTTTGAACAGCAGTTCGGGTTTGGTGTCTGGTATGACCGTTAGCCCACATCGAACATCGTTTCACATCATGGGGCCCCCGCGGGACGCTCTCCAGCGAAGTTGCCCGCCCACGGCCAATCAACTATACTGAAGCATTCATGCGTAAACTCTTTACCAACGCTGCTCGTCGGCGCTGCGGTCGCGCAGTATTCTTTCACGGGGCACTGCCGTTGGTTGGTTTTGTCGATGGATAATGTCGAGGCACGTTTCGCTTGTGTGCCTCATGGTCAAACTCTTTTTGGAGAGACACTTTGACGCAGTTGCATTGGATTCAAACTGGGATTTTGACAACCCTGCTGGCCATATCCAGCCTTCTCTGCATTGCCCCCATATCTCAAGGCGCAGAAAGTGTCAACGGAAAGTCGGTCGACACGGAAACTGTCGATTCCATCAATGACCAAGAGTACTATGAACTCTTTAAGTTGTTTGCCGATACGGTGGATCAAATTGAACGCAATTATGTAAAACCAGTCGACCGACGCGAACTGATCGAAGCGGCCATTCGTGGACTGACCACGGAACTCGACCCTTATTCCAACTACATACCTCCTAGTGACATCGAGCATTTCCGCAGCAGTATTGACTCGGAGTTCGGTGGCATTGGCATTCAAGTCACTACGGAACATGGACAATTGACCGTAATTAGCCCGCTGGTGGGAACTCCTGCTTACAAAGGAGGTTTGTTGGCTGGCGACGTGATTACCACCATCGAAGATGAATCGACCGAAGGCATTACGCTTGATGAAGCCGTTCGTCGCATGAAAGGTAAAATTGGTACGGAAGTCACCTTGACGGTGCGTCATAGTGACGGCGAAGAAGAGACGGTCACATTGAAGCGCGAGTTGATTCGCATTGAAACGGTCTTGGGAGACATTCGGGATGAACATGACGAATGGCTGTACCTTTTGGACGAAGAAGAAAGATTGGGGTACGTGCGATTGTCAGCCTTTAGTCGTCATACGGCTCGGGAATTGAGACAAGCATTGGAGAAATTACAGTCTCTCGACTGCCAAGGCTTGGTGATCGATCTACGGTTTAATCCAGGAGGCTTACTCTCGGCGGCTGTCGAAGTGAGCGACATGTTTGTCTCCAGCGGAATCATCGTAAGTACCGAAGGTCGCAACACCCCCAAACGTGTCTGGAAAGCTCATCAAGCGGGAACGTACGACGGACTCCCTATGGCTGTACTTGTAAATGGGTACAGCGCCAGCGCCAGCGAAATCCTAGCCGCCTGCCTGCAAGATCACGGGCGGGCCGTCGTGGTCGGTGAGAGGACATGGGGCAAAGGTAGCGTTCAAAATGTGGTCGAACTCGAAGAAGGAAAGAGTGCCCTAAAACTGACAACTGCCAGCTACCAAAGACCGAGCGGAAAAAATATCCATCGTTTTTATGGAGCTAACAGCGATGACGAATGGGGGGTCCACCCGGATGAAGGATTCCTTGTGGATTGGGACGGAAAGCAAACTCGCAAGTACTTAGAGTACCGGCGCAACCGGGATATCTTGATCGCCCACACACACACCGACTCCACCGAAAGTGTGGACGAAAAAGACGCCGCATCGGACGCAGAACCTTCGGAAGAAGTTACCTCAGAATCAGAGTCGGACACGCCGTCGCAATCCACCGATAATCCAGCGAACAAAACTGATGACGATCGCAGTAAACAGGAAGAGGCTCAGGACGCTGAAACCCCTTCCGACGGGCAAAACCAAGTGGATAACAACGATGAAGCAGCACCCGCCAACGACGCTGACAGCGTCAATGACGGCTCAGATCCTGGTACCACCTCTCCACCGGTACCGTCCCAAACGACTCAACCAAATACTAACGAGGCCACAACCGCAGAGGCCAACGATAGTCAGGATTTCAGCGACACTCAGCTAGAATTGGCTCTGCAACATCTGCGGAAACAACTCGCTGAAATTGACCGCAATTGACCGTCAGACCACTCTGCGGCAAACTTTCAGTATGAAGATTCTCACACTTGAGACAACATGCGACGAAACGGCTGCCGCCGTCGTCACAGACGACCTGGATATTCTCTCGTCCGTGGTGGCGTCTCAAGATGAATTGCACGAACGTTTTGGTGGTGTAGTCCCCGAAATCGCCGCGCGTGCCCACCTCGAACGCATCCTGCCGGTCATCGACGAGGCCCTGAATCGGGCTGAAGTATCCGCACACGACCTGGATGCAGTTGCCGTCGCGAATACTCCAGGGCTGGCCGGCTCACTCCTCGTGGGCCTGGCAGCGGCTAAAGCGTTGAGCCTTGGGCTCAATATCCCCCTCGTTGCCGTAAACCACTTACACGCGCACGTTTACGCCTGTCGAATCTCTACCGGCATCGACGTGTTTCCCTGTGTCGGCATGGTCGTGAGCGGAGGGCATTCCAGCCTCTACCGTTGTTCCAACCCGGTCGATTTTGAATTCCTCGGAGGAACGATTGACGACGCGGCCGGGGAAGCTTTTGACAAAGTCGCCTCGATGCTGGGACTTCCTTTTCCTGGCGGTCCAGCTGTGGGTGCAGCAGCAGATCGAGGCCGTCGAGACGCGTACCGGTTCCCACGATCATTTTATCAGAACGATGACCGCCTGGAGTTTAGCTTTAGCGGGTTAAAAACAGCCGTTCGCTACCAGATCGCCGGCCCCGGACAGACCAATCCCCAGGACATCAAATTGTCTCCTGAACAGGTCGACGACATCTCCGCCAGCTTTCAAGAAGCCGTCGTAGATTGTCTGATCGACAAAGCGATTCTGGCACTGCGTTCAACCCAACTCGACACACTCTGTGTCGGTGGAGGTGTTGCGGCTAACAAACGACTCCGTGAACGTTTGTCCGAGACCGCAGAGGAAATGAAATTTACGCTGCATATTGCCCCCTTACGCCTTTGTACCGATAACGCGGTGATGGGAGCGATCGCCGTCGAACGGCTAAAGGCTGGTTTTGTTGAAGATCTCTACCTGGACATCCAACCCGGGTTAGTGAGGCCTCATTCACAAGCTAAAGACACTACCGCCTAAACGGATACATGATATTGTGGAGATTTCATCATGAAGGGCCCATTTGAACGACTCAAATACGACGGCCGGCGCACCTGGGAATGTCCCGAATGTAAGCACCGAGAACGAGCGGAATGCCAGGTCACAAGCATGGCGTGCCGTTGCCAACAAAAGAAGGGGGCGCCTGTCAAAAGTATCTGTATGAAACTCGTCGAAGACGGTCTTCGACGAGTCCTTTGAACTTGGTGCGTTATCAAACAAAGACACTTTCCACGTCGGCAGTTTATTGCCTGTTTCCGTTCTGGTTCTGCTGCTGGCGCAAAATCTCCAGATCTGCCAGTCTCCACAGTTCCTTCAGCAATCTTTGGCGCTCACTAGTTCGCCAAGTTTGAAATAGTTCAGCCTCAATCATTCTCTTGCGTTGTGAGTCGTTCATCATGGCGTCCTTTATGCTGGCGATCCAAGCTGAAGCCGATGTGGCATACAAAAAACTAGTACGCTGCTCCATCTAACTTGGCTAAAGACAAACAGGTCTTCGCCGATTCTGCGGGAATGTCGACAAAGCAGCGTGACAGCCGTACCCAAAAGCAAAATGAGTGCCAGCGTTCTCTCGCTTCCCTGGCCTTGGTGGATTCGACAACAACGAAGTTCGTAAACTACCTCTTCGGAAGCATTTACAACAAAACCTCGGATTCGGTGCGCCACGGACAGAACTCTTTTTGTCCCCAACAAAGCCTCTCAAATTGAGAAAACCGTCTCAGGACAGGATCTTCAAACGTCGTTGGGACAGGTGAAGTGATAGACGTGGGAAACAGCGACACCCACCATGCGAGTACCTAGGTTCAGGAGAAGTCGCTTCGCCCGCTGGCCCGAGTGCAAGGAGTGACGAAACACCACGCCCTCCGGTTGCCTGATTGATGCGGTCATTCGTTGCGTTACCGCACTTTTAGCAGTTTAAATCGCTAGGCAATTGATTGACAACTTCGGAATCGGACATTCCTTCGTCATTAGATCTGAGACATTCACACCACCTGTGAATGGACCAAGTGAGAATTTCCCAGCCAAAACCCAACAGCAGGACTACGCCGCCTTGCGTTGCTGCACACGAGCTTGCTCTTCCTTCTCTGCCTCTTCGCGTTCTGTTTCCGCAATCGCTTCAACGACAAATTTAACTTCTTCAGCAGTCAAACATTCGGTGGGCTCCGAGTTCTTTGGTTGTGTCATCAAGATTCCCTTTCTGAATAAGTTTGATCGTTAATGACAGGACGAAAGCTTTGCTAATAAGCTCCACCGCCTTGCCGTGCTTAGCATAGGTCAAGTGAGCAGTTTGCGGATAGACAGATTGACGAGATGCTAGCCAGCCACCATTAGGTTACCTACTTTTCTGGTTCCGAGCGTAGAACGAACCAACTTTGCCACGTAACGATTGGTACTACAGAGGACGGTAATTCTAGATGACAGCGTGTCGTGAATGATGTCAAAGACATCACAGTGAACGTCGAACTGTCAACCCTCACTTCTGCGCATGAAAAAGGCCGCCTTGTGGCGGCCTTTTCCTGGAGCAACTAGTGTCGCCTTACCAGCGACGTGCCAGCGATCTCAGGAGCAGTGAGAGTGCCAGCGGTGAGTCGAACTTTACTGGTCAACCGTTCGGGAGCAACGACCGGCTAACCGTTCGACCAAGTCAGGAGCAATACGAGTCTTACTGAACCGTGCGAAGCGACTAAGGAGATGACAACCACTTACTTCCGGTTGCGGTAACCGAGCAGTCCGATGAGGCCGACAGCCATCAGGACCATGCTGCTGGGCTCAGGAATGGCACCGACCACACTACCGAGGGTTGCGTTGTTGAGTTGGAAAGCGAGGTGGTGAACGTCGATTCCAGGAGCACCAAGAGTTCCGCTGGCCAGCTGATTATCGCCCAACCAAGCGTCAAATGTGTTCATCAATTCGTTCCAGGCAAGTTGGATGCGTACTTCACCGGCGGGAACCGTGATAACGTCAGCTTCCGACTTGTGACCAGGTGCTTCGTCAGTGTCCCACTTGACGTGCCAGGAAACTTGCGTCTCGTCAGTTGCGTCACGGGAGACTTGTAGAGCCAGTTGGCCGAATTCGCCGTCCATCAGATCGTTTGAGCTGTTGCCTCCAGCGAAGGCAAGCGTTGCACTTCCGCCAGCGTCGATCGAGGCATCGGCTTCGAGGAGATAGTCGTCACCCAAGCCAGACACAACTCGCCACGGCGTGGTGGCTACAGCACTGGCTTCCGAAGAGCTAACCTGTCCGCCTTCGACTAGAAAGCTACCGTCGCCAACCCAGCGACCATGCTCATCTGCCAAAGTTCCAGTGAGCTCGCCATGAGCGCTGACGCCGTTTTCGTTTCGAGTGTCACTTGGAGGTACAAAACCAACTTGCCAAGTATCTGCTTCGGACCCGTTCAAACCGCCAGAGCGATTAAAGTTGTCTTCAATGTCGATAAACCAGGGACGTGAACCCATTGCATTCGATCCACCGTTCTCGTCGATAACGTTACCACCTTGGTCTTTGACAACACCACGGAAACTGGGACCAGCCACAGCATTGGAAGCGGTGGCCAAGGCGGCCAACATTGCAATCATGATCAAAGTTGTAAGTTGTTGAATTTTCATCTTAGTCGCTCCTAACAAAAGGTTCAGTAAGGCTCGCGTTGCTCGGAAGCCTCAAAATATTTTTTGGTTCTAATTTGCTCCTAGAACCAACAAAGGTCTTCGCCTTAAGCAGCGTTCTGGCCAGGGGCCATCACCCACTCGCGTTGCAGTGGCTTGGCGAAGTACATGGTTGCGCCACTGCTGCGTGCATCAATTTCGTCCTCAACTCGGTACTCATCACCGATCAACATCACAGGAGCCTTACAACCGCGTGCTCGTAGCAGCTCTTGAAGGTCCGTACCCCGCATATCGGGCAGGCTCATGTTGACCACCCACAGTTCGGGCTCATCGGTCGATTGGCTGCTCAAGGCCTCTCGAGCGTTTCCGAAGAAAGTGAACTGCACCGAGTCGTAGACCGTGTCACCAACAACGCCCGAGTAATCGGTAGGCTGTGGATCGACGACGAAGACTTTAGCGTTGCTGTTCGGCTGGCAAATCATTTCTTCGAGTCCTTGCTGAGGATGAAAATTGAAAACTCGCGAGCCCGTCGTTTTGCTCTCTTGTGAGCCTCAGGGCTTGCTAACGACCGGGTTAAAAGCAATGGTCGTACCAATGGTCAGAAATGACTGCAAAGAAGACGTCACAAATCACTACTACAAAAGGACTTATAATTTTAATAATTTATTTTTCTGCCCCGTTTTGGGGCTCAAATCCCGAGTTTCAGCATGGGTTAAAACGACCCGAGGTGGGCCCTTTTGTGCCCGGCACCTGGGCCAAATCGACTCAGCCTGGACCAAAACGGCTCAGAACTGGAATAGGGGGCTAAGAAACCCCTGTGCCAACCGCTAAGCGACCGTGCCAGAGAGGCAAGGAATCACACCCAACCCTTAGAAAAGCTCTTAAATCAAACAAATACCGCCTTTCATTCGGACAATAGGCGGTATCGCGGTATACAAGCTCCCATCGCCGAAAGTCCAATCGATCCCCTCAAAGCCCCGCACAAAGCCTCAAAGCCCCGGACAAAGACAACCCCTTTTTCAGTTAACTAGGGACCTGGAGGGGTGAACGCCGGAACCAGCGGACGACACCTACCTAGCAAGAACTGCAAAGAAATCCCTTCCCACTAAGGCAGGGGCTTGCCGGACGCTGTCCTGGGACGGAGTCCAATCGAAGACAGCCCCCTTACACAGGTAAAATAGGGAAACCGAAGAAGACACACCCTACATCCTGCACCCAACCATCCTGCAGAATAGGGGAGATAGAGCCCCCTAAGGACAACTGAATACAAGAGGAATAGACGGTAAAATAGAAGACAGGCGTCTTCTTTGCATTTTTGGGAGAATCCGGGCCATCTACAAGAAAAGCGGCTGCGGCTTGTCTGTTTGACCGACGAACCTAGAGCTGTAGAGGGAAACCGGATCAGCAATGGTTGCCTTAGCCACAATCAAATATTCGTTTGTTTGCAAACAGTCGGTAAAAAATGGTCCCAATGTTAGGCTTCCAACTACCTACACATACCGGATTTACGCTGGCCGACGGATTGACGCCAACCGACTTTAGTGTTAAAGTCACACGCTACTCCCAAGTCAATTTTTGGGACTTGTTTGGTTTTCGAAATCTGTTGATTTCGGATGGATTGTTTTTCACTATTCTGCCCATCTGAGCTCGGCGTCCTGATTTAAGGTCGTCACCATGAGCGGAGACGGGGTGTTAATCTTTGATGGGAGGTGTGCCACGTGGCGCAAAACACATTAGTTGAGCAGTTAATTCAGGCGGGAGTTCACTTTGGTCACCGGGCGAGTCGCTGGAACCCTAAGATGGCTCCATATATTTACGCCCGCAAGAATCTCATCCACATCATTGACATTCGGGAAACAATCCGCGGACTACTCCGCGCGAAGCGTTTTTTGAAGCAGGTGTCGGAAAAGTCTGGCACGATTCTTTTTGTGGGGACGAAGCGGCAAGCTGGCGACACCGTCGAACAGCAATCGCTACGATGTAAAATGCCCTATGTTAGTGAACGTTGGCTCGGCGGAACGCTGACTAATTTCCGCACGATCCGCAGTCGTCTGTCTCGTCTGGAAGAGCTGGAGACGATCCGTTCGGGCGACGAAATTGCGAACTACTCGAAAAAGATGCAGTCTGCATTGAATCGGGAATACCGCAAGATGTACCGCAATCTCAATGGCATTCGTACGATGGACAAGATTCCGGACGTCATCGTATCCATCGACCCAAACAAGGAAAAGAACGCGATTACCGAAGCTCGCAAATTGGGCATCACTACAGTGGCTCTTATCGACACGGACTGCAATCCTGACTTCGTCGACTTGCCGATTCCTGGTAACGACGACAGCATTCGGTCGATCGAATTGATCGTTTCCCAGTTGGCAGACGCGGTCATCGAGGGCAGCAGTGTTGCCGCAGCGGCGAAGAAGCAGGAGGAGGCGGAGCCAGCACCACCAACCGCGCCTACCGATAACAGTTCCGATTCCGGTGCAACGAATGCTGCGGAGGACGCACCTGCTGAAGAAGTGGAAGCGAGTTAAGCTGTCTATAGTTTCGTGGTTCATTGGGGAATATGACTGTCATTAACGATGGTCACACGGACCATCGATGAGGCGAACAGGCTTTGCCTTGAACCAAGTCTGGCACATGGTTCAACTTCCTCTTGAACATTGTCCCGCATAGATCCACCAGGCATTTCACCTGGCGGAACAGGAAGGGACACAATCGTTAATTTGTCATCCAAGCCTGGTCATTGACCGTTGGCGAACATTCAGATTCCGTTGTTTAGAGCGTATTGGCAATTGGGAGAAACATGAAATGCCGGAAATAACTGCTGCTGCTGTGAAAGCCCTACGTGACAAGACTGGTCTTCCGATGATGGAATGCAAGAAGGCATTGCAAGAGGCCGACGGCGACCAAGACGCAGCAATTACCAGACTTCGCGAACGCGGTGCCAAGACGATGGAAACTCGTGCGGACCGCGAAACAGCCTTCGGTCGCATAGGGATTTTTGCCAGCTTCGACAGCCCGTCTGTTGGAGCTATGGTCGAATTGAAGTGTGAAAGTGCGCCGGTGACTCAACATGAAGAATTCATTCAGTTAGCCAACGATCTGGCTTCTCAACTAGCCAACGGTCCGGATGTAAGCTCAGCCGAAGAACTGCTGGACCAACCAAGTCCAAGCCAGTCAGGTAAAACGCTCCGTGAAGTCAAAGACGATCTTTTCAACCGAATTCGAGAGGTCTTTAATGTCGGCCGCATGATCCGTTTGGATGGTTCGTGTGGAGCCTATAGCCACAATGCGTCAACAGTCGCCGGTGCACTCCTGCAAGTGGAAGGTGGCAATGCAGACGCGGCCAAAGACATTTGCATGCACATCGCTGCACTCAGCCCCAAGTCCCTTCATAAAGAAGAACTGGATCAGGATCTGGTTGAAAAAGAGCGCAGCATCTTGACCGAAGCGGCTCGTCAGGAAGGAAAACCTGAAAACATCATCGACAAAATGGTGGAAGGCCGCATGCGAAACTTTTATGCCGAACACGTATTGACGGAACAACCCTTTGTAAAAGACGACAAGCAGACGGTTGGACAATTTGCCAAACAAAATGACATGAAGGTCGTTCAATTCGTACATTGGGTACTCGGCAAAGAAGATTAACGGTATCCACTAACCTCGGGATTCCCCCAGATGGCTACGCAAGAACTTTCGGAGACAATGTTACCTTACCGGCGGGTAATTCTCAAATTATCCGGTGAGGGTTTCGCGCATGCTGGTGAACGTGGAATCAGTATGGACGAAGTCGTACGAATCGCAGGCGAAGTGAAACGTGCAAGCCAACGTGGAACTCAAATCGCAATCGTCATTGGCGGTGGCAATATCCTGCGCGGCGCTCATTTCAAAACCACCAGTGCCGAGATCCAAGAAGCGACCGCACACTACATGGGCATGTTGGCAACCACCATCAATGGTTTGGCTTTACAGGACGCGTTGGAATCACTCGGCTGTGATACTCGACTCATGGTTGCCATACGGATGGACGGTGTTGCCGAACCGTATATTCGCCGTCGGGCACGCAGGCACTTGGAAAAGGGACGCATTTGCATTATGGCGGCTGGGACAGGCAGTCCATTTGTGACAACAGACACGGCTGCTGCTCAACGAGCCCTCGAATTGGAAGCCGATGTATTGCTCAAGGCCACCCGCGTTGACGGAGTCTACAGCGAAGATCCGGAAGCGAATCCTCATGCTGTACTTTACCGACACCTTGACTACAACACGGTTCGAGAACGAGATCTACGAGTCATGGATCACACCGCCATCACGCAATGCATGGAGCACAACATGCCCATTCTCGTTTTCAATTACCAAAAAGAAGGTAATATTCAACGGGCAGTTGGAGGCGAACGTGTCGGAACTTTAATCTCCAGCAATCAACAAGTAGCGGAAGTTGAACGATGAGTGTTGACGACATTGTGCTAGACACTGAAATGCGCATGGAAAAGGCGATTGAGGTGCTCAAAAACAGCTTGGCCGGTATTCGAACCGGACGAGCTAATCCGGGATTGGTAGATTCGTTGCGCGTGGATGTGTACGGGTCCCCCACTCCGATCAAACAAATCGCGTCGGTCGGAGCTCCAGAACCAACACAGATAGTCATCCGACCGTACGATCCTAATACCATCAAAGACATCGAAAAAGCGATCATCGGTGGTAATCTCGGCTTCACGCCTCAAAATGACGGACGCCTGATCCGTATTAATATCCCTCCGTTGTCGACCGAAGTGCGGAAGAAGATGGTTAGCCGCATCAAAGATTTAGCGGAGGAAGCTAAAGTTTCGATTCGAAATATTCGTCGCGATGGCAACAAGACTGCTGACCAGGAAGAAAAATCGAAGGCGATCAGTGAGGACGAACGCGACGATCTTAAAAAGCAGATCCAGGATTTGACAAAATCCTACGAAACGCAGGCTACTGAGCTTTCCAAGAGTCGTGAAACTGAAGTCATGGATGACTAACGGTCGACACTCTTAGATGGTTGACGAAACGTGGACGCGGCTTGTGTGATGGCAGCCTACATTTTCTCATTGGGGCCACGCACACACGCTACTCACTCGGGGGGACAGCTATCACGGAGGAAATAGAAGCCGTCTCAGAATCTCATGAAATCCTCCAAACTCAGGAACCGTATCGCTCTGATCGCAGCTCAGATCATCTTTGAGCGCCAAGAACCCGAGTATTACCGCGCCCGGATCCAGGCCGCGCGGCTCGTCTCAAACGAACCCATCCCACGCCATCAATGGCCAACGACCGAGGAGATTCGCGCGGAAGTTCGAGCGCTAGTAGCGGCTCATGAAGCAGAAGAAACAAACGTCGACACCAAGGACCGCATGTTGCCTGATGCTGTTCAGCCAACCAACCGGTTTCGATTTTACCTAGAACTTCTACGACCTCTGGAAAAGGTGAAACAACCTCGTCATTCCCATCCCGAAGGGGATGTGCTCTACCACAGCTTACAAGTGTTTTGTTTGGCTCGTGAAGAAATACCTTACGACGAAGAATTCTTGTTGGCGGCACTGTTGCATGATGTGGGTAAAGGCATCGATCTCCAGGACCATGTCGTCGCTGGCCTGGATGCCTTGGGCGATCTCATCACGCCTCGCACCGGTTGGTTCATCGAGCACCACTACGACGCTCACAAACTACGCGAAGGCATTCTTGGAGCTCGAGCTCGTCGACGCCTGCAGGAACATGAAGATTACGACGAGTTATTGCTACTGGCCGATTGTGACCGCCAAGGTCGCGTACCGGGCAGGCAAGTGCCTGAAATGGAAGAAGCTCTTGATTACATTCGAGGCCTGGAAGCTGAGTTTGGCATTTGATTCCGATGCAGCTCATCCACAATGATTTTTTCTGCTGCGAGGCGACCTCATAGAAATCACAAGACGGCTGATTCGCTTGGTATTCCAAATCCGCTTCTTCACAGCGAGCTACTAGCACAACTCGTACTGTTGATCGCACTGGCTTTCTATTAACCGTAATTCCCGCCGTATCTCACGATACCCCCGAGGCGAGTGATACATACATTGGCATCCAACGACTGGTGTTATGTCGCGGAGCGGCTCAAGTCGATCGTAGACCGGACCAAACAAATCTTTTCCAGTGAGAACCGTGGTCGTTCTCCATGACTCCAAATACAAACGCGATGCTCGTTTTCAAACCGAAGCATGTGCGCTATCTCGACGAGGAGTAGTGCGACTTCGTTCCCACCTACTGACAGTCCTGGACTTAGCCAACTCGGGCCAACACGGTCTGTAATGTTTGGCGAAGCACCGAACCACTCTGGCGAATGGCCTGCACTTCCTTGGGCCAGAGATCAATCTCGTGGTGTTTTACAACACCCGATCGTCCAACCACAGTGGGAACGGACAGTGCTACGTCTCGGATTCCGTAACACCCTTGTTGGACACTTGAAATCGGAAGTACGCAGTGTTGATTGAGTGCCATCGGCTGAATCACATCTCGGATAGCCACTCCCACTGCGAAGCCTGCCCCCCCTTTGCCACGTATCACCTCGGCGCCACTGCCCTGAGTCCTCTTAAATAGCTCTTTCGCCTTTTGGATATTCCAATCTGGGTACTTGTCCATAGGCAGTCCCGCAATCGTTGCTGACGACCATACGGGAACCATACTATCACCATGTTCTCCCAAGATTACCGCCGACACCTGCGTTGGTGCCACGTTCAAATCTGCCGCAATGAGGCTGCGAAACCGGATCGTATCTAGTTGTGTCCCCAACCCGATCACCTGAGAACAGGGCAATTGCAATCTCTGTGCTGCTAGATAGGTCAGCACGTCGACAGGGTTCGACACCACTAGAACAATTGTCTCCGAGGAAACTCCGACGGTTTCGATCTGGTCAAGGATCTTTAGAAACAGATCGACATTTCGATTTATCAGATCCAAACGACTTTCATCTGGCTTGCGTCGCAGGCCTGCAGTGATACATACAAAGTCTGAATCGCGAACATGTTCATATCCCCCGGCATAGATCCGTTGGTCAGAAGTGCTCGGGCCACCGTGTTGCAGGTCAAGTGCCTGTGCCGCGGCCAATTCTTCATGGACGTCCAATAGCGCAATTTCGCTCACTACACCACTGAATTGCAGCGCGTAAGCGGCACACGATCCCACCAGACCCCCACCACCAATGATACTTATCTTCACAATGATGTTCCTTGAGATAACGCAGCCATCACCCGTTCAGTAATCAATTGAACGAGACGTTCTTGGTCCAGATTGCTTTGCTGGTTAGAAGTTGGCGACATGGCCGGCGGCGCCTCAAAAGCTCGACGCTCCACGCCAGCTGCTTGCCAGCTATCCCGAAAAATGTCGTTCGCACAAATATCACAATCCTGAAAGTCGGGGGTATTACGTGGATCACTGAAACCCCATTTCTGTTTCAGTTCCAACAACTCCCTTTCCTTGCCCTCCGTGAAGTAATTAACGCGTCCCAAGTCCTTAGCCAACATCAGAATGCGGCAGTAGGCATCTAGAATCTCCGTCCACCAATAGGCGCGCTCCACGTCTTCGCCGTAGCTAACCGTGCCGTGGTTTGCCAGGATCATGACGTTCGTGTTTTTCACAAACGGGATAATCGTGTCAGCAAACGTCTGACTGCCAGGTGTTTCATACTGAGTGATCGGAACATCCCCCAAAAAAACTTCCACCTCGGGCAAGACACACTGTGGGATCGGTTCACGCGCGACAGCAAACGCGGTAGCGTGTGGTGGATGACAATGAACCACACTATGTACATCGGGTCGTTGCCGGTAGATTTCCAAATGCAAGAGTGCCTCGCTGGACCGTTTCTTCCGACCGGCGATTTGATTTCCCTCCATATCAACCATGGCGATGTCGTCAGGTTTCAAAAAACCCTTGGAATGCATGGTCGGAGTGCAAAGTACTTCGTGATCGTTAACGCGCACGGTGATGTTGCCATCGTTGGCCGCCGCAAATCCTTTGTTATAGATACGGCGGCCAATTTCACAGATATCTTGTTTTAAACGGTGGATATTTTGCATGATCACTCTGGGTTAAGGGGTCGTGGGTTGTGTGATAACGTTCGAATCAAGCTGGTAGCTTTCGGCCACCTATCGAAATTTTGAATGCAACAAGGTACACGGCGATACCGCGCCCTGGCCTACGAGATACAATTATTTCGCAGAAAGTTGTTATTGTGACAGTTCGTTTTCATAAGCCTTTAGTCTGTATAAACCGCTAAAACTTTGTCTCTAGGTTACGGCATCGATGGAGCTCGTTCGGTGGAAAGCGGCCTGTGTACGACGCTGAGGCAGCCATCACCTATTTCTACTTCTTCTGGCCGACAGATGGCCCTAAATACACGTCGTCCAGGATTCCGGAGTTGTAGGCATCTATCGGCTTGACTTCAGGATAAAACGGCTGAGACGCTTCACGACCCTCGCTCAACATGACTCGACTACCCTGCCCCGCCCCTAACTCGTCGTAGAGCACCAGCGCTTCTCTCGTGGCGGGCTCATCATCAACCAATTGATCCCACCCTAACGGCACAGCCATTTTCCATGTGGCACCACGCAAGCTCGGATGAGCTCGGCTGAGTGTGACGGTACCGATGATGTTTGCGATTCGCATAAACGCTTTCTGTATTTATCTCTCGTCTTATTGCTATGTTCAGGCCCACTATGGTGACGCGTTGCCGAATTCGGAAACCAACCCGACAAGTTCTTTCACACGACTGTGTCGGGTACCCAACACCAACACATTATGCTGCAACGTCGTCAAGGAATCTCTTAGCGACGCCATGTCGGCACATGCCGCCGCCCGTACATTTTTTTCTCGATTTAACTCACATACCGCGACAGCTGGAAAGTCAGTAAACAACACTACACGCAGGCGACACGATCCCTGCTCATCACGAAGTCGTTGGTGAACCCGTTGGATAGCATCTGCACCTTCGTACCATTCACTTTGAACGTTTCCTGTCATTTTCACATGACAGCAAGCTTCGTCTGACATGTTCGTGCGCCACCGCACCAACCAAACGAGTCTGTTCGGCGAAACCAAATTCTTCTGTGGAGAAGTCTCGAACACCAGTTCTACCTCTTGTTCGCGCAACCAGTCACGCACCGAAGGAGTGATGACGGCTCCCGTCGGTACCCGCAGCTCCGCCGGACGAACTGTGAGTTTTTCTACAACAGCCAGTGTGACGACCCGCTCGTTCAGGACACACACCTCGGACGCATTTCTTTCGCTCTCGGTTGCCGGTACGTTGACCTGTTGTATTGCTAACTTTTCCCGTTGGCGCAGTTCCTGTACGACTCGCCCCACAATTTCCTCGATTTGAGATTCTGAAATCATCATGCATCCTGAATCCCAATCACGGTCCAGCGTACCGGCGTGTTGTCATGTCCTACAATTTGCCTTGCCGTACGACCGTCGCTAGTGATCATCACCATCTCACCAATTCCTGCTCCAACTCCGTCCACCGCAATCTGAGGGTCGCCGTCAGGAGTCTTCCCATCGCGCAACTGAGGCTGCACCACGAGGAGCTTTTGCCCCTGCATCGTGGCGTGCTTTTTCGTCGCAACAGCGGTACCTATGACGAGTGCTAACAGCATGAGTTTTGTAACTTTTGGCCCTCGTTTACTTCCCTAAAATGCACAATTCATCAATCATTGAACAGCGCCGTTCACGGGTGAACGTCAAAGGCGTCGTGACACCTTCGCCGGTTGGCGTCGCGATGGAATATGAAAGGTATCCTTCGCCGCCTACCCCCAAAGCCGAAAAGCAAGGGCCGTTTTTGACGAATAAGGTTGTGTCCATAACCCGTCCCATCCGAGTCATGTTGCGCACGTTGGTGGAATGAATGATGGCCGTATGACGGAATCCGTGTTCATATTGCTTAGCTTTATCGATCGCCTCATCGACGTTTCGACAACGAACAAAGGGAACAAATGGCATCATTTGTTCAACGGAAACAAATGGGCTCGTCTCATCGGTTTCCCCGAACAACAATTCCGTTTCTTCGGTAACAGATTTTCCGACAGCCCTCGCCAGAACACTCGCATCCTGTCCCAGGAACTCCTTGGCTGGCACGTCGTGCCTGTGTGCACCCTCACCGACGGCAGTGATGGCTTCACGGGTCAGCCGATCGACTTCTGCAGGCTGCAGGCGGACGGCGCCTTCCTGCTCCATGGCCGACATCATCTCGTCAAACACTGACTCGACGACAAACACTTCTTTTTCAGCAATACACAACAGGTTGTTGTCATAGGCACCGCCAGTGATGATCGAGCGGGCAGCTCTTGCCAGGTCGGCCGTTTCGTCAACGACCACAGGTGGATTTCCAGGGCCTGCAACGATGGCACGTTTGCCTGAATTCAAGGCCGCCCGAGCGACCGCAGGCCCACCCGTAACACAGATGAGAGCCACGTCGCGGTGACTGAAAATTTCGTTAGCCGATTCAAGCGTAGGCTCACTAATGACGCAGATAAGGTTATCGATACCCAAGTCTTGGTAAATCGCTTCGTTAAACCGGCGAACTCCTTCAGCCGCCACTCGTCGGCCACTGGGATGAGGGTTGACGACCAAAGTATTACCGCCTGCTATCATACTGACGGCGTTGCCGGTAATCGTGGGAAGCGAATGCGTGACAGGTGTGATGGCACCGATCACGCCAAAAGGAGCATGTTCAATAACGGCTAACCCGTGATCACCGCTGAAGATCTCACTCCTCAGAAATTCAACACCTGGAGTCTTTTTCCCGAGTGTCATGAGTTTTTCGATCTTGTGCTCGAGCCGACCAATGCGGGTTTCTTCCATTTCCATCGTGCCCAATTCGACTCGCTGTTCGATGGAAATTCGGCGAATGTGGTCAATGATTCGTTTGCGATCTTCGATCGTACGCTCGGAAAGCTGCTCGAACGCATCGCGTGCCGCAGCGACGGCTTGCTGCACACAATCGAAAACGCCGTGACGACCGGTGGCGGCACCGGAACCTTGCATAGATGGTATCTGCCCCACTTCGGCAAGCACCTGCGTGACAACCGACCGAATTAAATTTTCGTTCCACTGCATTTTGTTATCTCAATCTATTACCCAAATGATACTTCTACTTTGCCGCTCATTCCCACCTTCCGCGCGGGAGCGAATTCGACCTAATCGCGGTCATACACACACGATTGGTCGACATGCACTTGATCTACGATCCCTATGATTACCGTGTCGACTGGCAGGTTCTTCGTCTCGGGCGTGAGGCGTGCGCTGGATCCTTGCGTAATCAGCACCATTTCCCCGTCGCCGGCGCCAACGGTATCGACAGCTACAAACGTTCGTCCGGTGGGCGCGAGATTTTTTCGACTCTCACTGTCCAGTCGATAAGGCTCGACAACCAGGAGCTTATGACCGACCATCGTGTCTACCTTTTGAGTTGCCACGAGGGCACCAGTTACTTTAGCAACAAACATGGTCCTACCCTTGCAAAAGCTTTTGGACTTGTCGGGCCACAATAATTTCTTCGTTCGTCGGAATCACCCACAGCTTGACACGGCTTTGGGGTGACGATATCTCACATTCACCTTGTGCCCCGACATTGGCGCGACCATCTAACACGACGCCCAGTTCTTCCAGTTGCCGACACACAGCGGTCCGAATACCGGCTGAGTTTTCACCGATACCTCCGGTGAACACGACCACATCTGCCCCCCCCAATTCCACAAGCAGTCCGCCCAACTGCCGTCGAATGTCTGTCGTATACACCTCTAGTGCCAACTGAGCCTTTGCATCCCCTTCAACGGCGGCGTTTTCTAAATCACGCACATCCCCGCTAGTTCCACTCAAACCGGCCAAACCACTTTCGTTAGCCAACGTTTGCAATAGCTCCGGCAGCGTCTTACCAGTACGTTCCATTAACCATGGCAAAGCAAACGGATCAAAGTCTCCCACACGATTGTTCTGTGGGAGTCCTGTTTGGGGACTCATCCCCATCGTTGTGGAAACACTAGCCCCGTTTCGGATGGCACATAGGCTGCTAGAGCCGCCCAGGTGACACGAAATCACACGCAGGTCGTCGCGCCCCATGACGGCTGCGGTTCGCTCGGCAATGTAACGGTGACTGGCTCCATGAAACCCCCAACGCTTGACCTGGTACGATTCGGCCCAATCGCTTGGAATGGCATAGCGACGCTGTCGCTCGGGAATGGTTTGGTGAAATTCTGTTTCGAATGCGGCCACGAGTGGCAATTCGGGAAACCGGTCCGACATCAAACGCATCGCTCGGATGTACGGTGGATTATGAGCTGGAGCCACGGACGACATTTCTTGCATCGCTTGCAGGACGTCTTCATTGACACGTTGCACCCCGCTGGCGCGCCCACCATGAACCGTTTTGAACCCTACTCCTGCGACATCATTGACATTAGCCAGACAGCCATATTCAGGATCTGTCAACTGCTGAAAACAATAATCCAGTGCATCCGCATGATTGGACACCCGGCGAGTCGTCTCATCGGTGAACGAACCAATTTCGGCTCGACAACGACTCTGTACAGACCCGATGCGATCGACACCGCCTCGAGCCAACTGAGTCTGGTCGACCATATCCAGCAAGCGAAACTTAAAACTGGTTGACCCAAGATTCGCTACTAGAATTTTCATCACTCCCCCCTCGATCAGAGCCAATCTGTGGGCTTTACTCATCCTGCGGCAGCAGCCTTCATTCCAGATTACGGCAACGGCATGAACCGTTTCCGTGTTCCGGCAGGCAGCTGCCAGGTCACTGAATGCGTATAACGCCCCGCACTTTGGCCCTACTTCAAATAAGCATCCACCAAACCGTCGGCAGGACGCGGAATGACGTGACTCGACACCAACTCGCCGACCTGGCTCGCAGCCTGGGCACCAGCCTCCACTGCGGCTCGAACACTTCCCACGTCGCCACGTACAACGGTTGTTTCCAATCCTCCGCCAATGCCGATCCGCTTCACGATATCCACATTAGCTGCTTTGGCCATGGCGTCGGTGGCCTCTATCAGCCCTACCAGGCCTTTCGTTTCGATCAAGCCGATTGCTGTACTCATAGGTCTATTTCCTACTCAAAAAAGTCACTCGTGTGGGCCGAACACAACGACAATTGGTTACATTGATGGACTCACGCCCGGCTCGCGTGACATCGTTCTACCTCGTCGAAATCATTTACTTTTTGCAAGTTTCGGCAAGACATTCGTCAAGTCTTCGTGGGGACGTGGAATCACTTGGACGCTGATCACCTCGCCAACACGACCAGCAGCGGAAACCCCCGCGTCCGTCGCTGCCTTCACCGCCGCAACGTCGCCCGCTACAAACGCGGACACCAAACCTGATCCAACTTTGTCCCATCCTTTGAAGTCGACGTTCGCCGCCTTCATCATCGCGTCAGTAGCTTCCAATAAAGCCACAAAGCCGCGAGTTTCAATCATGCCGAGTGCTTCAATGGTCTTTGGCATACCTGAGTCTCCAGTCAATGGTGAAAATAACTGAGTTAACAAATTCCGAATGATTTCGGAGCTTCGTTACTACAAAGCTCCTACGTGATACTACTCCCGAAAAGCTACGAGTGGCATTGACACTCTTCCTGCACTTGCACTAACTCGACCTGTGTCGCTTGGTCAAGATTACAGGCATTTCCTTCGTCCGTATCGAGATGTACTTCCAGCTTACTGGCAGTATCTGCGCGAACTAGCAACCCGTTCAACACCGTACTGCAACTTCCTGCCACCACACGCAAGTCCATGCGGTCGCCGTTTTGAACGCCATACCTAGCTGCATCGTGGTCACTCATATGCACATGTCGCTCCGCACGAATCACTCCCTCGGCAAGCTCGACAACTCCTGCTGGCCCCACCAACACACACCCTGGAGTCCCAGCAATCTGGCCGCTTGGTCGTACCGGAAGGTCGATACCGAGCGAAATGCCATCGGTGAATGCCAACTCGACCTGATCATGCGGCCTGGTGGGACCCAGCACACGCACGTTGGGTAACATTCTACGCCTAGGCCCTACTACCATCACCGTTTCTTCGGCTGCAAAAAAACCGTCTTGATACAACGGCTTGGACGGCTTCAGTTGATGCCCGGGACCAAACAGCGTTTCCACGTGTTCGTCAGTCAAATGACAGTGCCTGGCTGACACGCTGACCACCAACTCCGACGGCCTAGACGCGTCCTGATGAGCAACGGGCTGCATTGGCCGTGAAACAATCTCACGAACCAATCGCTCCACCTGATTACGATCTACGAAATCGATTTGCCTGATAGTCACTTACCCCGTTCCCTTTCCTCATCGTCCTGATATTCATCATCCTGATGCTCATCAGCGTCTTCCACAGAGGCCAAACGCACGTCAACTCCCGCAGCTGCCAATTTATTCAGCCAAGGCTTATCAATCGCATCGTCCACAACCAACCGGTGTATCTCTCCTAACTCACAGAGAAGCGCCAAGCTCTGGTGACCAAACTTCGTACTGTCGGCCACGATGATGACTTCATCGACGGCTCGCATCATGGCCTTTTCAGTTTCGACCAAAAGAAGATTGCTATTGAAGTACCCACGCTCGTTCACTCCCGCCACGCTCAAAATGGCGCGCCGCGCGTTCAGTTCTTCCAGCATGCCCAGTGCGTATGGACCAAGAGACACGCCAGTTCGTGAGTGGATATAGCCCCCAATCATCACCAAATCCGTTTCCATACTCGAGGTGAACAACGTGGCTACAGGCAGCGAGTTAGTGACGATCTGCAATGGTCGTCCGACCAGTAACTGAGCCAACTCGTAAGTGGTGCTGCCTCCATCGAGAAGTACAGTATCACCGTCCTCGATCAAATCAGCTGCGACTCGGGAAATAGCTCGCTTGCGGCCCCAGCCGGAAGTCTGACGGTCGTCGAAATGTTGCAGGTGAGGTCTCGGACCGATGTAAAACACGCCACCATGCGTCCTCTTGGCGACACCGCTGGCCTCCAATTGCTCCAGGTCCCGCCGGATTGTCGATTCCGAAACCGCCATCACTTCGGCCAAATCTGGCAAGGAGGCAAAGCTGCGTTGGCGAATCACCTCCAACAGCTTGACTCGACGGCTCTCAGCGATCATGACAGGACACCCACCAGTAGCGAATCACCCTTCAGGTTGACACAATATTTCCATTATTGCTCATTTCATGACCATATTCCACTACACAATAGGCCTATTTAGAAATGTTTTGATAATTTTCAACCAGCACACCACCAATAAACATAAACCATTACTATTAAACACCTTAACGAACCCAATCGACAAGATATCCATTGGGGCATTGCCTGATGTTTCCGTAAAAGACACTACCACCCAACTTTGAAAGCCAACAGGATGACTGACTGCCCATGAAGCCAAAAGTGACGGCGTCTTTATTCGGGCGTGTTTTCAGGATTTCAAAGTTCATCCAGCTACAATAACCCGGCGTGTACAGACAAGATTCCGCCATAAGTTTGGGATATTTACCGGAAAATCACGTTAAATCGTTGCCCACTAACATCCAAGCCTGGCACGGAAACCTGGCCTCTGAAATCTCCTGCCATTGGTATCAATGATTCGATGAACGCACAGTTGTGATAAATTTTGGTCACTTAGTTAACGAATTATAGTCGATTTCTGTCGTGTTATGATCTTATTTTGTCATCAAACTGCTTACGTGACGAGTGTGGTCCCCTGGGACAGAAGTCGTGTCGACGCTGGGGCACTACAGGCGGCATCCGGCAAATGTGCGCAATCCCTTCTGACTGCCCCGTCTACGGCAACGCATTCGCTCGCCAGGTCGAACTACGCTTGAAGGCCTACCCGGTTCTGTTTCATCTAAGGGATCATTCCGGCGAGACTA
>JAKVBZ010000319.1 GCA_022448645.1 Pirellulaceae bacterium | reverse complement strand
AAAGCAGCCGATCTGCTGAGCTTGGAGACGAATGAGATCATGATGGTGGCGGCACATCCGATTGATCTTCGCGCTGCTGCGAAGGTGGGCTATCGAACAGCTCTGGTACTTCGGCCTTTGGAGCGGGGACCGGAACGCGGACTCTATTTCAAACCAGATCCCGGTGAATTTGACTTGCTTGTGAATGATTTCGGAGAGTTAGCTCAGCGATTAGGCGCCTAAACTGAAATCAAACCGTGTTTATCGATTTTGATTTCGCCAGACTTACCGCTTCGACTTCTGCTTGATGCTTTAATCGCTTGGCTTATTATCGTGGTGGATTCGCTCGTAAGTCAGGAGGGCCGACGAACGGGGCTGAGGGAGATTGATAATCAGTCCGTCGTTCATCAGGCTTTGTCCTTTCATGGTGACCGGCTTGTTGTCGTCCATGTTCGTGATTTGGTACCACGCGTTTGCTTCGAGTCCTCGTAGCTTGAATTTCATTGACAGAGCGGAACTTTTGGGGCGGCGAAACGCTTGAAGCATTCCGACCCCTTGATCCGGTCGATTGAATTGCCATGCCATCCACACATCGTCATCTGTACGATATGCAGTCAGTGGATAGAAGTCGCCGTAGAAATTGTCGAGCACTGCGCGACTTTGAGTGAGCATTTTACGACGGAAATCGTAGTCCACATCTTTCCGTCGCACATCCCAACTGAGGCTGGTCGCTGGAGCCAATTGGCTGCGGAAAGTGTAGGCGTCCGAAGCCATGATTCCAGTGCCAAAGTACGGAATCCACATCGCCATGCCATAGGTTAGAGCTTGCATTCCGATCGGTTCGTAAGCGTAGTCGCTTCGCCAGAGGGGGACCGCTCGACGAAGGGTTTCCAGCTCGTTTCGACTTCCGCCCCCGGAGCAGATATCGATGCGAATCATCGGATGCCGTCTTCGCAATTCATCCCAAAACCCAAGCAATCCATCGATGTATTTGATTTCGGAAATGCCTTGCCGATCGGGGGCATCGTTGGCACGCCAATACTGCAATGGTGGCATGCCGTCGTGGCGATAAAAGTCGACTCCGTGTTCGTTAATGCGTTGATCGATATGGTCGACCATCCACTTCACGGCTTCGGGATTGCCAAAATTGACAAGTCGGAAATCACCCCGACCCCACGGGGGAGCTTGTGGTGCATCCATTCGCACCCAGCATGAAAGAGTGAAGTCATTGGGGACATCGTTTTTAATCTTAACACCATAGTCGTTATTGAAAACGAGCGATTGGTCATTTGCTGATTTGGTGGCACCCTTTGAAAAATTGAGTTCACCCGTTCCGATGAACTCTCCGTCTGTTCCTTGGATGTGATCGGTGAGTGAGCCATCGAATGCATAGTGATGGCGAGCTGGAATCGTGTCGGCGCGGCGGAACAGAGCTTCGACTTGTTCATCGCTCAATGCGCGATCGTAGACACGGGCATCGTCGAGCTGTCCGACAATGCCACGGGTCTGGTATTGTCGCCCGAAGCCCCAGGAATCATTTGCTGTTAGAGGAGCCGTGTTGGATGTAAATCCAACCGCGTCTAGTTTGCCGTCAACAAAGAGACGCAATTCACTTCGACCTGCTGCCTTGTCGATCCGTCTTGTCGCGGTGACAAGATGCCATTTCCCGTCATCCAAGCGGGTTCGCCCCACAACGGTGGCAGTCGGATTTCCGATTCCAAAGGCCGCGACATTCTCGAGCAGGGTTAATCCAGAGTCATTGACGTTACCAGCCACTTCGCCCTGGAACAATGCATGACCCATCCACCATTCCGCGCCTCCTTTGAGCATCCATTCAGGATGCTCGCGATCAATGTAGGAACCGCGGGCGACGACTTCGGGTGTGAACCAGAGAATCATCTCGACTCCATGCTTGTGGAGATGATCTGAGATCGGTTTGAGGCCTCGGGGGAAACGCTCTTTGTTGGGAGTCCATGTTCCAACATTCAGCCAATAGTCGTTGTACTCATACCAACCTGCATCAATCCACCAATAGTCGGGCTTGAGGCCTTCCTCGAGATAGCGGTTGATAAACATGATTTGATTTTCTTCGGTCGCCTCGGTGCTCTCCATGTAGTAGGCGGAACTCGAGGCTGCATGTTGCGGGGGTGGTAACTTACCATCCGCGGTACGAGGCAGGGAATGTGCGATCATCCAGCGTCGCCAAAGGTTTTGTGCATCGAGCCAATCGTCTCCCTGCCAGAACATCAACGCAATTAATGGACTTCGGACTTCCTCTCCCGGCAAAAGCTTGAAATGAGTCAGTGCTTGTCCGGCGCGAAGCTCCAGT
>JAKVBZ010000318.1 GCA_022448645.1 Pirellulaceae bacterium | reverse complement strand
GATCTACTAGCGGAACTCCTGTCTCGCATCCAAGCTATCGATCGCCCCACCGCGTCTGAAACCATTGAGGCCGATTAACTCCCGTCTCAAAAAGATCGATTCAATCGGTATTGCCGAGCCAACGGCATGCGTTCTCGATGACCTGAACAACCTCGCGTTGTTTGAAAACCGGATAAGTCTCATGTCCTGGACGGAAGTAAAATACTTTCCCTTTACCAATGTTCCAAATCATCCCGCTTCGAAAACGCTCCCCCCGTTCCCAAGTCTCCTCAAGAACGACCTCGTCTGGCTGCGGCACATGAAACGGTTCGTTGTACATCTCGGTGTGGTGAACCTGAAACGTTGTCGGCAAGCCTTTGACGATCGGGTGCTCTCGCTGCTTTACTTTGATCGTGCTAGGCTCGCCGTCCGGTCGGTAGTCGGGAAAACAGCACCACGGTAGATGAATAATCCCATGAAACTCATTGGCGTTTTTTTGGTAACCAAAATAGGTCGGCGTTAACATACTGCCATGCATGGGCACGGTGAACTCACGCGGTGATGCAACCGTCTCGATCGTCAATTGTTTTCCCACCGAGTACTCTTCAAAATGCCGGCGTCCGTCATCAACACTGCGCCAATTCATAGCAACCACAAATGGACGAGCCCAATGTGCTGAATGCAACGCGATTAGATCCAGCTTACCCGCTCGGATAAAATCCACAATTTGACGCGTCTTCTCTTCCTCGACCGCGTTTTGCCGAACATGGCCCCACCACACAATAACATCCGCCCATTCAAGATTGACAGCGGACAGGCCTTGTTCCGGATCGTCCAAAGCGACCGACCGGATCTCCAGGTCATCCGCTGAAGCGCTAAGTCGCGCCGCGATCTCGTTGCCGAGAAAATTTTCATACGCCTCGGCCTGACGGGGCTGCCGTTCATCCCAGATCAAAACATTGACATGGGATTCTTCGGCTGGCAGATGCGCCGCGTGCAGGAGCGAGACCACAATCAACACAATCTGATGGATTTTCATGCCTTGTCTTTTCCGCAATACAAAATTTATCTCGACTAAAGTGTCTGGCCGACAGTGGCAAACAAACAGTGCACCTCGCGATGGTCAGATAAAACATGTCAAAGGTGCGAAGTCATGAGTACGCAGCGGTGGCCATCTTAACTTAGATCACACCTACGGACACGATTAGATGGTCGGCTCAACCGCATATTTTAACATCCCAACTAAACGGATGTTTACTGTGGCCCAATGAACGCAGCAGCAGTCCCCTAAAAGACGAGCCCCATCTTTGCCTCACCCTGAAAAATCAATCGATCGCGCCGCAAGAGGAGATCAGCGACCTCCACCTCTCCGGCCACACAACAAAGCCATGAGAAGCGTTCTGACGTGAAAGGTACTCACAGTTAAATGTAATCGACAGCTCTTTCACCCATATTAAAGATCAGATCCAGCACACTCACGTAATGATCGAACGGAGGATGGAGTTGGATATACTCCGGATAGTTTCCATACTCGATCCACTCCAGATCGACTGAATGAGCTGCCCAATTTGAAGGATTGATATAGCTCTTCGCAGCACCACCGGACAGGTAACTGGTGGCGTTTAGCTGCTTACATATAGATATCAGGCGTAATTCCTTATCACCGTAAAGCTCCAATGTGTTGGAGGAAATAATCTCCGTATCGATGTCCAGGATGTCACATATCACATCAACGAAAACGCGATTAATGTCCGACAGAAGTTCGAGTTCGCTTAACGTTTCCAGATAGATTCTTTCAAACCGCTCCGCATATTGTTTAAAGCAAGCGGCTTTTGCGTAATTGGTTTTCAGTATATTCCAGTGTTTTTTCTGATATCGATGATTCGTGATCTTCGTTTCGTCAATTCGCTGTTGCAGACGATGTTGGCAAACCGGAATTGTGATCCACTGCTTTCCGTGGGCCGTTTTGATCTTATTTCTATTGCGCCAGTCATTTTTGGTGTATTGCACAGTGTCATAGAGCACAAACGTATCGACTGATTTAATGACGTCAAAATACCCCTTCCAAGGTATATAATTCGATTGGAGGATCGCGACCTTTTTCATGACAGCCTGTTTACACTCAAGAGATCTTTCAGCGTGACGATGGTCTTAATAGATGGCACTTTCTCTTGCACGATTTCCTTGATCTTTTCCCCAAAGCTTAACGACATAATAAACAGCTGATCGACTGGTTTCCGATGTAGGTCCGAAATATTCTCGATGGTAATATCCAGTCCGTCGAAGTGGCTGTTGTACCAATGATGGGTGTCATCGAAAAACCTGAAATCACTGCTGTG
>JAKVBZ010000317.1 GCA_022448645.1 Pirellulaceae bacterium | reverse complement strand
GGCCCTTGGCCATCATGTTACGAATTCCCTTTTCGACACTGGGAATGTACTGTTTGGGGATCCGGCCTCCTGTCACGTTATCAATAAACAGTAATTCTCCATCGACCTCTTCTTTTTCTTCGTCTTCCAAGGGGCCCAACACCCCTACGATATGACCGTACTGGCCTGATCCACCAGTTTGTTTCTTGCGTTTGTGGTCAAAAGCAACGGCCTTCGTGACTGATTCCCGGTAACTGACTTTGGGAGCCCCGACTTCGACTGCGACACCGTATTCGCGGCGAATCCGCTCGACATAGACTTCCAGGTGTAACTCGCCCATGCCTGCGATGACCGTTTCCCCGGTTTCTTCATCCGTTGAAACTTGAAAGGTTGGATCTTCTTTTCGGAACCGTTGAAGTGCCTTGATGAGTTTGTCGGCGCTATCCCGAGAAAGCGGATTGATCGACATTTTAATGACCGGGTCGGCCACGAACATATTTTCCAGCAAGCAATACTTTGGCTCTACCGAATAGGTGTCTCCACTGGCACAGTCGAGTCCCATGATGGCTACAATATCGCCAGCCGATGCAGAATCCACCTCTTCTCGCTTGTCAGCATGCATGCGCACAATACGGCTAAAGCGATCTTTCTTACCAGTCCGCTGATTGAAATAAGTGGTACCTTTGTGAATGGTCCCCTGGTAAATACGTGTGTAGGTGAGTTGACCAAACTCATCGTCAACAATCTTGAAAGCCATACCGACAAAGGGCTTGTCAGGATTGGTTTCAAGCAGAAGTTTCGGACCATCTTCCAGCGGACTGTTGGCCGTGATCTCGCGGTCCAACGGCGAAGGAAGGTAGCGTGTAATGGCATCTAACAAGGGTTGCACACCCTTGTTGCGGTATGCAGTCCCCAGGTAGACGGGAGTCAAATCCTGCTCGCAAGTTGCGTGTTCGATAACCTGGTGGATCAGTTGCTCCGGAACCTCTTCCTCTGCCAGCAAAAGTTCCATCAATTCATCACTATACATCGACAAGGATTCCAACATTTGGGATCGTGCAGCATCGGCCTTGTCGACGAGTTCGGATGGCACTTCATCTTCACGGATTACTTCGCCATGTTTGCCATCGAAATAAACAGCCTTCATCGTGATCAGGTCAACAAGCCCTTCAAAGTCCGCTTCCTTGCCAATTGGGAGTTGCATTAAAACGGCGTCACAGCCCAGTTTTTCACGAACCTGCTCAACAACTGCAGTTGAGTCTGCTCCGATTCGGTCCATTTTGTTGATAAACGCCAAACGTGGCACATGGTAGCGTTTCATTTGGCGGTCAACCGTCATCGATTGGGATTGCACACCACCAACCGCGCACAACACGAGTACAGCACCGTCGAGAACGCGCAGGCTGCGCTCGACTTCAACGGTGAAGTCGACATGGCCAGGCGTATCAATCAGATTGATCGTATGCTCCTTCCAGTTGACCGTTGTGGCCGCGCTGGTGATCGTGATACCGCGCTCTTTTTCAAGTTCCATATGGTCCATCGTGGCGCCATCCCCACCACCACGGACGTCTTCCATTTTGTAGATTCGCCCCGCGTAGAACAAAATCCGTTCGCTCAGCGTCGTTTTTCCAGAATCAATATGGGCGGATATGCCAATGTTTCTTAGCTTGTTTAGGTTCATCTCTTTGTCTCAAATTTTCTTGTGCCCTGCGGGACAGTTCATCGCTCGATTACAATTAGTCACAAAATCTGGTTACCCGTTTCAGGGTGACACGGGTAAATTTTCAATTAGTCGGCTGAGGTTGGGTTGGCTGAATCTATAATTAACTCTACGCTGCGTGAATCTGTGTAAGGGATAACCACCTGCGATTAGGCAGCGAAGCCTGCGCAAGCGCACTACGGACGGTATCGGGGAGACCAAGCGTATGTCACCATAAGAAACCACGCACAGCTCGACCGCAGAGGAGATGCCTCTCCCGGCAGATTACAGCGAGGTGTTCATCGGACGAATCTCCAAGGTCAGTTGCGCCCGTTTGCACCCCACTCATCTGTCACGAGGGAGGCGACTTTAAGAACCAGGGTTACCTCGATGGCAACCCTTCTAACCAACAGGCTAGCTTTTATAATACACCCCTTGATCCGCGAAGCTACACCAAAATCCATTAAATTTCCCGAATTATCCCACAATGACTGCTGCATATACCACCACTGCTGCTGAACATCGGCTTCCACAGCGGTTCGAGAATTGTCGCTGGCTGCCATTTGTATTGCCGCTTGTGGTGTACATGCTCATCCAATCGTGCGAACCGTCTCCACCGGAACCGATTTCACGGAGCGAAGCGACAGAT
>JAKVBZ010000316.1 GCA_022448645.1 Pirellulaceae bacterium | reverse complement strand
TTTGGATGCACCGTCCATCCTCTTTCGGCACATCGCTCCATGTTTGTGTTGCATAAAAGTTGAACCCGTAATCCAGTGCGGTTTTTTCCTGTTCCGTGTGGAACCGAGTCCCATCAAACTGGCCGATCACATAACTGCCGTTGCCGTCGGATAGCACCCATTTCATTTGTTTGCTGTCACCATCCAGAGGCAGCTGGAACATGTCGGGACACTCAAACATGTCTGGGAATGTGCTGAGCTTCTCCCATTTTCTCAGGTCTTTGGAGCCAAAGAACAAATAACTCCTTTGGGGGGGGCCGTAGATAATCATGACCCATTTGGATTCAGGCTCGTACCAGAACACTTTGGGATCGCGATTGGCATGCGCCAGAATCGGATTGTCCGCATACTTGGTCCAGGTCCGCCCTCGGTCGACACTGTAGGCCATGCACTGCACCTTTTTCGTCCAGCCGGTAAAGAAAGCCAGTAGCGCCTTCTCGTCTTTGGTGCCGAACCCGGAGGTGTTGTGCCAATCGACAGCCGCGCTCCCGGATGCCGTGTTGCCGAGCTTATCGTCTCTGCGCAGCTTCGGTGGCAGTTCTTCCCAATGCACCAAATCCTTCGAGACGGCATGTACCCAGTAACTACCCGCACCGTTGGCAAACAGGTGCCATTCGCCTTTGTAATAAACAAGCCCGTTCGGATCGTTTAACCAGCCCTCTTCGCCACCGTGGGTCTTTTCCCCCTTGATCGCCGGATTGAGTTTATGAATGGTCCATTGCCGAGCGGTGAAATGAAATTGCGGCCTCAGACGTTCCTGATACAAAGGCGTCTTTGCCTGCGCTGGCTTTGGTTTGGTCTTAACCTTGGTCTCGGCCGTGCCCTTTGCCTTGAGCTTGATCTTCAGTTTGATCGTGAGTTCAGTCCCCGCGTCCTCACCATCGACGGGCAAAGCTCCGCACACGGTTCCCGAACAGCCAGCCAACAAACCCAGACCAAGCAAAGCGTTGATGATTCGCATAAAAAAGCTCCACTTTCGACTCGGCGTCCCGCGGTCGCACAGCGGCACGTCACCGACTCTTTTGTCAAAGAACGCGAATATCGTTGTCATTCTGGCGAAAGGTGTTGTCAACGACTGGGCTGGCAAAACGATTCAGCTCTTTGTCAGCCGCTAAGTTCGACTGCCCTGAGAGGGCAAGACGAAAAAGGGGCTGAATTCGATTGAAAATCTTGTGTACCAATTCTGGTTCGGTATCTTTCTTGACTCAAGCTCAGTGTGAATCCAGGTTATCAATCAAGCTGTCATACTAACCACACGCTGTCCACGAGACAGCTTGGAATTCTCATCAGCTGTCTGACCATCGATCTGCAAATCGGTAAACTGAATTGGCAAACCGAGAGACTGGTAAAACGCGGGCTTGTCTTGCAAATGAAAATGCAGATGAGGTTCCAGGGCCTGTCCGGTATAACCGACACGACCGATTGGTTGCCCACGGGCCACTTGATCGCCTGGGTTAAGGCGGATGCTGTCTTTGATTAAGTGAGCATAGAAACCGTATTCACCCTCGGCATGCTTGATGACGACATAATTCCCCGCCAGGTTGCGGCATAAAAAATTGGCAACGCCATAACCGACAAACAAGCCGTCGCGGATGTTCTCGACCACCGACACGACCTCGCCATCGGCGGCAGCGACTATCGGTCGGTCATAACACAAATATTGCGGTAAGCGATTGCCCTTTCCTTTGTGACGACGGAACTCTTCATCAGCAATAACGAAGTCGTAGGCATATCGTTGCGCGAGTAGATTCCAGGAATGCGAAGTACCCGGCGTCTGGCCACCATTAAAAGTCAGCCATGTGCCGTCGAAGGGTAAGCGGTAACGTATCCTGGTTTTATAGTCCGACAAATCGTTGCCAATCTCGGCCAAACGTGCCGCCGCACGTTGCTGGCCCAGCAATTGCCTGATGTTGTGCAGCAATTGCAACGGGTTGAGTAAAGCCAACAGACCAGACGGCACAAAAGCCAACAAGACCACGACATTTCCCGCGCGCCCTGCCAGACCACTGAGCGGCCAATTGACGCCAGGATGAGATTCCACGTCCACGTTTTCAGTGCCGACCAGCGATTTGACAACGCGGTCAATAATCAGATAGACCGACAGATACAATAGGATCGTAAACAACAACAGCCAGCGATATCCGAGGATCCGCGGCCGCTTAGAACACTAACAATTTCACGACGGCAATCGGAGACGAACAGTGCAAGAGCACGCCAAGGCACCATCAAAACCCCCGCGCCATTTTCTCACCGGACTGTTGCCGATCTTGATGACTCTCGTCATCGCGAC
>JAKVBZ010000315.1 GCA_022448645.1 Pirellulaceae bacterium | reverse complement strand
ACTGCTTTTTGGCCACTTGTACCGGAAGCCTCAAGCGGCCTTCGGGGATTATTCAACCAGACATCGACGCCTTGGATCATGTGGCGACAGACGTTGACGTCGTAATCTTCGAGGAACACGATCCGGTCCCGGAAGCGGGCATCGTGTCGTGTGTTGGCGATTTCCTGAATAAGCTTTTTGCCGGGTTCATCGCGGGGATGTGCTTTTCCGGCGAAGATCAATTGAATTGGTCTGGTTGGGTGAGTCAGCAAACTACGGAAGCGGTCAGGGTCCGACAGTAATAGAGTTGCTCGCTTATACGTGGCGAAACGGCGGCCAAATCCAATCGTCAGCACACTCGGGTCGAGTAGATGGCGTGATTTCTCGATGACCTCAGTGTTTTCGCCTCGTCGCTGTGTTTGTCGAGTGACACGACGGCGTACGAATTCCAGTAGCAGGTTTTTCAGTCCGTTGTGTGTTTCCCATAATTCACCGGGATCGACCTGGTGGATGTTGCTCCAGAGTTCTGGCTCCCCCATGCGACGCATCCATTCAGAGGGGAAGTTGCGGTCGTACAGTTGTTGCATTTGCCATGCGAGCCAGGTGGGAATATGAACTCCATTAGTGATGTGGCCGATAGGAATTTCCTCTTCGACTCGCCATGGCCAGATATGGGCCCACATGCGCCGGGAGACTTTCCCATGTAGAGAGCTGACGGCGTTGGCTTTGCGCGATAGTTTGAGTCCCACGACGGTCATGCAAAACGTTTCGGTGTCGTTTTGTGGTTCGACACGTCCTAATCCCATCAGTTGGTCGAAAGAAATTCCCAGTTGGTCACGCAGCGGCCCGAGGTGTTCCTCGACCAATGCGCCATCGAATCGGTCATGTCCAGCAGGGACGGGCGTGTGCGTAGTAAACACGGTTTGTTGAGCGACATCACGCAACGCATCATCAAAACAAAGCCCATCATCGTGCATGCGCTCGCGAATGACCTCTAGAGGTGCGAACGCACTGTGTCCTTCATTCAGATGGTAAACACCTGGGGTGATTTGCAGGGCTTTAAGTGCTCGGACACCGCCGACACTCAATACAAGTTCCTGGCGAATTCTTGTGCGCTCGTCGCCTCCGTATAGCCGGCTGGTGAGCTGACGGTCTTGTGGGCTGTTCCCTTCAACATCACAGTCAAGCAAGTACAGTTGCACACGCCCGACACGAACGAGCCATACTTTGGCGAATAGCGTTTCATGGCGAGTTTCGATTTCGACCGTAAGATCGCTGCCGTCAAGAGAACGTGCTGGTGTGAGTGGCAAATTCTCGACCTTGGTGTCCAGGTATTCTTCGTTCTGGTAACCTTCGGCGTCGAGGTGTTGTTTGAAGTAACCCTGATCATAGAACAGGCCAATACCAATGAGTGGTACACCCAGATCGCTGGCGCTCTTGACGTGATCACCAGACAGGACCCCTAGACCGCCTGAGTAGATTGGCATGGATTCGTGCATGCCGAACTCAGCCGAAAAATATGCGACAGGATTAGCCCCCAGGACGTTTGCGTGGGTCGATCCCCATGATTGTGAATGAGCAGCGTATTCCTTGAGACGACGATACGCGTGATTGATGCGACTATACAGCACCATTTCTTCAGCACGCGCTGCCAAACGTTCTGGAGAGAATTCACGCAGCAAAGCAATGGGATTGTGGTCTAGTTGTCTCCATCGGTTGGGATCTAGATCACGGAAGAGGTTGATTACTTCTGGGTGCCAAGACCACCACAGGTTGCTTGCCAGTGCCAGGCACTTGTCATAAAGTACTTGTGGTGATAAGTCGGCCGAATTCGGGATTTGCGACCCGTGTTCCTGTGGAATTTCGATAGTACTCACGATCACGTCCTGTGTCACCGCATGCTAGGAATGTGCCAAGAAAAAGCGGCCGGATTGTAGTAAGTTGCATGGAATTCGAAAAGACGAGATGTGCTAAAACACCATGAACGAGCGGTCCAGTCGACCCGGTCGCATCATCTCGCCGGATGACGAGCAGCTGGGTGAACTTTGTGAAAAACTTGCTGCGTTGTCTCCCAGTCTGGATAAGCCCGGGGCCTGGCCACAGCAGCAATTGCAGCTATGTGCACAATATGGTGTGTTTGAGTGGTTTGTGGGGCGTGAGTACGGGGGGCAGGATTGGGATGCTTCGGCGATTATGCGAGCGTACTTGAAGTTGAGTGCTGCTTGTCTGACAACAACATTTGTCATTACGCAACGAACCGGAGCCTGCCAACGGATTGCATTGTCTGAGGATACAGAACTCAAGCGGCGTTTACTCCCAGATCTTGCTTGCGGGCGTCAATTTGCGACGGTTGGCATT
>JAKVBZ010000314.1 GCA_022448645.1 Pirellulaceae bacterium | reverse complement strand
AATTTCTCCACGAAAACTAGACTTGTCAATGAAATCAGTATTTCTTGACGCGTTACCCGGAATTTTTGACATCGTTCGTTAACGAATGGACGACAGGAACCGTGATGTTTCGATCGGTTTACCACAGTCATCGGCCTCGCCCGTTTATCCGAGTCCTCGTCGATCGATAATGTTTGCGCGGCGTCGCAACTCAAATCAAGTGATTAGATCTGCTTCACCAACGGACTCTTTCGGTGATTGCTTGGTATTCATGACGATCGATAATGTCAGTCGGGGAACAACCGTTTGAGCTCACTTTAGGCTGCCGTATTTCGTGCACGACATTGACATGTGTTGAGCTCTATGGAGACCGTTACCAAGACAAGTTATGGTTCTTGGTGTAGAGAGTGCTGACTTGCTTCACGCTGAAAACTACGCAGCAATTTCGACAGCCGCTGAATTTCCACCGTTTGAGACTCAGCGATGTTCAGTGTTTCCTCTTGATCTGAACGATGGTCGTAGAGTTCTCGCGCGCAAACGGCGCCAGTGCGGATGTTGCACCATTCGGTGTATCGATGTGTGTCTGTGCGAAGAGAGTAGCCCATTAATCCGTCAGTTGCGTCGTGCCCGACATCTCGTGCCTTTCGAGGATTTTGCGTGATGGCAAAGTCTTTCACCGAAGCTCGCGGATCCATCAGAATGGGGACAAGACTGACACCCTCAAGTTGGTGAGACGCGTTTAATTTGCAAATTTCAATCAGTGTCGGATAGATATCAACCAACTCCACGAGGCTCTCGGACACTTGTCCTGCCGGATGCCAAGGGGTCGCGATGATCAGTGGTACGCGGGCATCGAGTTCGTAATTCGTATTTTTACCCCACAGTTGTCGTTCACCGACGTGCAGTCCGTGGTCGGACCAAAATACGACGATAGTGTTGTCACGTAGCCCTTGTCGGTCGAGTTCATCCAGGACCTTGCCGACTTGGGCATCCAGGTAGCTAATCGCCGCCAGGTGACCATGTCGAAGTTCTCGCACATCGTCGTTGGTGAGTCGTTTGTCGTCCACTCGATACTTAAAGCCGGCGTACGGAGGGGCTCCGTCAGGCAGCGTGTGGTTTCGTGGTAGTTGAATGTCATCCCGTTCGTAGAGATCCCAATATTTCTTGGGAGCATTGAACGGTAGATGTGGTTTCCAAAAACCAACGGCCAAAAAGAATGGCTGTTGCTCCATTTGCTGCAGGGCCTCCACTGCAGCGGCAGCGACACGCCCATCGTAGTACGCTTCGTCCGGGACGTCGCGACATTCCGTCTTCTCCAACGTAGCGTCATTGGCTGGCAGATCACCACGCAGATGCGGGTGGTCATTGTAATGACTCCCATAGTGCAAGACCGCTGGGATACTCCACGAAGGTGCATCACCACGATGCTTGTCTTGGCGGAAGTTATGAAAAATCTTGCCCACGTCCTGTGCGAAGTAACCGTGTTGCTTGAAGCATTGGGGAAGTGTGACGATGTCCGGATAATGTTCTCGAAAGTGAGTGGGTAGGTCCCAGACTCGCAGTGAATCGGGGCGAAGTCCGGTTAAGAGGGAAGCGCGCGAGGGATTACAGAGTGCCTGTTGGCAGTACGCTCGGCGAAAAAACGTGCCGGATTTCGCCAGTCCATCAATGTGCGGAGACTTGACTTGTGATGTGCCATAGCATCCAAGCTCTGCACGCAAATCATCGACAGCAATGAAAAGAACGTTTGGGCGATTCGCTTCGCGGTGTTCGGCCGCGAACGACAGTGCGGCAGATCCGTAACCGTACAACAAAACCCATGTCAGAAATCGCATCAGTCTATCTCGTAAAAAGCCAGGCGATCCAGGTGCTGCTTATCAGGTGTGCCACGAAGCATCGCGCTTCGGCGACGCAACAGCAGCATTCCTCCCATGGCCATCAACAATAGCGTAGCAGAAGACGACTTGGAAATGGGGTTAATCGTCAGTGGTGTACTAGTTAATCGTTTCTGCAGGTCTGGAAACGCAACAAGGTCACCCGAAGGTGACCTTGTCAGCAGAAATGGTTGAAAGCCTAGGCGGCTAACGCCTTCGTCGAGCCACTCCCAGCAAACCAATCAACAGCAATACCAACCCCGAAGGTTCTGGCACCGAGGACACCGCGCCACGTGGTGGCTGCAAATAACCACCGGCAATAAATGCGCTCACAAAGTCCTGCTCGCTGAAGAGAAAGTCGCCATTCCAGTCACCCTCCGCCCAACCGGCACTTTGCCCCGACAGATACTTCCCGGAAATGAACGCCGCCACGATGTCCTGTTCGTCAAACGATCCATTGAGATCCGAGTCACCAATGTAGGTATTGAAACCGTCT
>JAKVBZ010000313.1 GCA_022448645.1 Pirellulaceae bacterium | reverse complement strand
ATAATCATTGTTCCACCACATAGGATTCTGTTTGCGGTAAGCGACGAGGAAACCATTGACGTATAACCACCCGTCTGCGAATAGCCCCGGGAATCTCAGATGAATCCTTCCCTGAACCTGCTCCGGTTCCAACGTAACATTTGTTTTGGACCACATGTATCCGGTGAATGACTGCCAATCCGGGTGCAAGACACCCTGAGCTTGTGGGTACAAATCAGTACGAAGCACTTCCCATTCGGTCGTGGGATAATCTTTACGACGGGCAGGAGCCGCGAACTCCTTTTGGTGGGTTTGCCAGAATGACAGATCAGGTTGTTCTCCGGCAAAATGTTTTGCCAACCCCGTATCATGAGGGTCACGGCGAAAGGACCATTCCAGAGGCAGCTTGGTAATCAACTTACCTTGGGGACCAGCTGTAAATTCGGCCAGATCCGCATATTGCTGCACTTCCCCAGAAAACCACGCTGGACCATTTTCCACGATCTTAGTTCCCGGCTGATCGGCATAGCGATAAGTCGTGAAAACCCCGTTCATCCTGGTTAACTCTTCGCGCAGCGCAAGACAGACTGCACCATGCGCATGTGCCTTCTTATAATCGACATCTCGGTTAGCAGCCGTAATCATCGCGACATAGTTTTCAAGGATACCAAACGAAAGTCGGGTGAATCTCATCCTATCCAACCACAACTTTTCGTTTCGACTCACCGCGTCGGCTGATTTCGCCCGTAGCCCACCAACCAGTGACTCCGCATCAACCAGGAACTGGCGGAGTCGCTCCACCAGTTCCGGTGTATAAATCGACGGAATCACAAAATACTCGTGCTCTGTGACAACCGTGTTTTCCCACGCTTGGTAGATCGCTGTCCAATAATCTCGCATCGGCTGGGAGGCCGGACCATAGAATTTTTCGTAGAATTCTGTCAACAAAGCATCTACGTCGGCATCCGGATTCCATAGAAGTTGTCCCCGGAAAAACATGTTCGTAAATACCGTCGCAAATGCTGCCCGACATTCTGAATCGACACCAAGGATACCAGCATCGCGGTACTGCTTGACGTCTTCGCGAAACGCCATGTGTGAAGGATTGGGAATGTCGCGCCATACCAACATGCCTTGATCGTAGTCGTAAATCACGACTCGTCCCTGCATCACATGTGACCAGCGTCGCATCACTTGTCCATATTCGCGTTTCGGTGGCGAACGAAGATCAATGATGCTATGAGTAGGATCGATATCAATAGGAGCCAAGTAGGCGATCAAAGGCTTGGCCGCAATGATGTCGCGCTGAGGTGGAATCGTTAAGTTAACATACGCCAAGAAACCTATTTTGGCCTGGCTGTTGGGGTGAGCCTCAAGCAGACGCTCCGCCAGATTGTTGTAAAACAACATGAAAGAGTCTGTCAGCACCGATGTTTGAAAATACTTATCAAACAAACCGGCCTTTAGTTCATTGTCGAGCGCGAATTCGGAAGTGTAGGTTCCGTCTTCCATTCCCATCTGAATGTGTTCACCCTGGCCGAACCGTTCAAGAACTTGTTTGGCAACATGTTCTGCGGTCTGGGGATCAGCTATCGGGATATTGAAGACCGATTTTCCCTCGGGCACTAAATCCTTGACATAGGTCGCCAGTATGTGGCCACTGGGAACAAATGCACTATTCATGTAATTGCGAAGCTTAAACTGCTCCTCTCCGGAGCGGTCACCGTTCCAGGAAACCCAATATCTGCGGACCTCAAACGGCGGAGCATAAACTTCGTCTAGTTCGCCGATGCTCAGCCGATCATATTCGGGAATACATTCACCGAATTCCGTCGGCAAATACCAGCGGCAGCCCCAAAGTTGTAGCAGGCGAGAAACAGCATGGTAGTGCGATTCGTCATTGCTACCCGCAAGGTAAACACGATGATCGCGTCGCTTAACGACTATCGCATCGGCACGCAGTACGGGCTGCTCTTTGGCGACATTTGCAACAGCTTGTCGCAAACTCGGATCTGCCTGTAACGCAGCCTGGCCGACGTAGAATACAACCCGTCGCCTCGCGTCATCACCAGCCGGTTGGACTGCGGACGTCTGTTGTGTTTCGACTGCAACGCCACACATCCTATCGATGTAAACCGCCAAGTCCGCAGCCGCATTCCGTTCGTTCAGGCCAGCGTCCGATGATACAACAATCAACGGCTTCGGCCCGTTGGGAGAAATGGTCAGATCGTTGCCAACCTTCGAGCCCGCGCGTTGTGCATACCCCACGGCCGCCAAGCTGACGAACCACATGCTTACACAAACCATCAGGGATCGGAGGGTTTGTTTCCAGGAAAAACCCATGCTTGATCACTCCAGATTAGAAAGCCCAATT
>JAKVBZ010000312.1 GCA_022448645.1 Pirellulaceae bacterium | reverse complement strand
ATGTACTGAAGTTCAAACACCAATTGATGTCCCATCAGATCCGACAAAGGAACGCCTTCTGCAGGTAGTTCGTACGCAGCAACCTCCACATCCTGTGGCGCATAACGATTTCCCTGACTATCTGTGATCTCGAAACGTTGTGCCAAAAACTGTTCATGCAGTTCGATCCCCTGGCGAATCACCGATAGATCAAGGAAATCCTCGCGATTCGGCTTAAGTTGATGAAAAAGGTAAAGGTCTTCCAAGAAGACTTCAATTCGTACATCGGTCGACTCACGCGTCAAGTAAACCGAGGCTCTGGTGATTGAGATTGGGTGGGCAGCTTGTGTTTCTACGGGCACCGAGACAGTGCCGGTGATAGTGAAAACAACGACTACGAGTAGGTAGCGTATTGGGGCACCACGCGGGAAACTGGCGGTCCATTTTCGATTGAACTCTTTGTTCGAGGTCACTCCGAAGCCTCCTGGCAGGTTAAATACGCGTCACACCATTCACGTACATGAATTTCCTCAGTTTCAACGTCTGCCGTCATGATTCGCCAGGCCGGGCCTTTCCATCTTGTTGTCGCCTTGATGCGGATCGATACCTTACCGACGCTGCCGGGTTGCAGATTGAGCTGTGGTGATAAGTTATCTGAGCTAACAATATTTTCAGGAAGGTTGAATCTAACCAAATAATTTCGCGCCTTGGCAGAGTGATTTGTAAGACGCAGTTCAATCCTTTTGCCTTCCGTGGATGATATGGTCTCGCTCCGCGGGTACAGCACAGCCCATTGCTCATCCACTGCGTAGTTGGCGTCATCCCAGGCAACGGTTTCGCGAATCAGGGTGCGTCGTTCGCGATATCGCTTAGTTAAATAATCCAGCTCCTCGGTGTTGAATTGAAAAACGTGTCGAATATGTTCATTGATCAACCAGCAGTCACCCGCGTCTCGGATTTTTTGCAAGCACAGCAGATAGCCCTCATCGTCATGAAGAAGATTTCGATTTAGGACGCAGTAATCGTCGAAACCCGAGGGTGCGAAAGCATCGCCGATAAAGAAAATGGGTTTTTCGCCCTCTTTTTCGACGAGCATTGCACCATGATAGAACGTTTGGCCGGGAAAAAAATGAAACGTAAACGTATATTCATGCCATTTCATTTTTGCGCCGTCTTTCATCAACTTGATGTTTTCTATCGGTTTTTCCGTCATCGCCGGCAAATGAAACGCCTCTGGTTGTTCGAGCACATCCGAGTATTCCTCGGTGGCGTATGCGGGGCATTTGAACGCCTTTACAGCCTCGGCAACTGCATCAGTGTGATCATCGTGAAAATGGGTCACAAAAATACCCTCGACCTTGTCAACGGCCTGCTGTTGAATGAGTTCGTTAATCGCCTCGATTACGCGAGCGGAGCCACAGTCGAGCAAAAAGCCCGCACCCGTTTCTGACATAATCAAACGGCTGGTGGAATTCTCATAGATCCAATCCGGTGTTTTGTGGTATTCGCAGTAGGGCATCAACTCGATTTCTGCATCTTGCCCGAGGACGCGGCGCCCGCACGCCCGCATTCGATCCGCTTTGAAATACCAGTTCAACGCGTTGGTCGAGAGGTAGTTGTGGTAGATCGCCTGCACCCGTCGGCGAAGCTTTGCCGCAGCTTCGGCTGGATTGTGAATGAGTGGGCCTCGTGCTGGCACCGCCACGTCCAGATCGGCGTCGATGATACGATTCAGACTGGCCACGAGGTCGGCTAGCCTCGCCCCATATCCGTGATAGCCTCGTATCTGCGCTCCCGGGATCGAGTCTTGCAAACTGTACAAGTCGAGCAACTTGCCATTGCCGTAGATTAGGTCTCCGATGAAACCAATGCGTTTACCGTCCAAGACAGCCAAATAACTGACCGCGCCTCGCGAAAAGCCCGGCGTTTCAATCACTTCAAATCGGGTTCCCGAAAGCTCAATCGCATCTCCACCCTTGACCCACCTGTCTACTTTCCAGTGATGGGATGGGACCTTCGTGGTTTGTTGCGCGTAGTCGTGGTACCGCGTTTGCGAAAAACGCTCCCAAAACTGCACGCCGTTTTCGAGCTAATCACGCTCTCTGGCGGGGGCAACGACTTCGGCCGATTCGGCAGCCTTTCTCGCCCTCCATACTACATCCCGTCGGCCGTGGGTCAGCAATACCTGATTTACTGACTGGTCCCACCCATAGACCGCCACCGATCCCTTGCTTGATTGAATACGCACCGCGTTGATCGCGCCGAGTTCAACATCACACGACGCGGTTAATTGGATCTCCTGAGCATGGTTGCTCCCAAAAAATGATGTCACAAAACAACTGATTGTCGCAGCAAGCAATGTATGACGAGAACTTTGAAG
>JAKVBZ010000311.1 GCA_022448645.1 Pirellulaceae bacterium | reverse complement strand
CAGGGCAAACCCTGGATTTACTCGCGCATGATGTACGGGCACGCCTGGCTGGAGGGCGACGTTTACCCGGTGTATGCGTTTCGGCCCGGTGAATTCTTCGTACCGCAGCGTTTTCTCGAAGAGTAGAAGGTTAACGTCAGTCATTGTGAGCAAAGCGAGGCAATCTCAACGTGACAATCGCTGCCGAGATTGCCACCCGTTCGACTTCGCTCAGGAATGATATTCGAAAGAAGTGCGGAATCTTCGTGTGTCAATACGCACGGTGTTCGCTGGAGAGTCTATTACTTGCTGGTCTTCGCCGGGTCCCAGATGACCACGCCCATGTGATATCCGTCGTGGCCTTTGATCTGTTTGGCGTAGTAGGCCGTCAGCACTCTGCCGTCGGAGAGTTGGACGCTGCTGGGGTAGCCGCCGTCGCCCTGGAAATCAACGACGCGGAATGCGTCGCTCCAGGTATCACCTTCATCGTCGCTGAAGCGGACATCGACGCCCTTCGGCGCGACTCGGTTGCCGTACGTCAACAACACACGGCCATCTTTTAGAAGCGTCAAGTGTCCAGGATGTTGCTCATCGTCAGTGAGCGTCTTTTGCAAATTCCAGATCTTCGCGTCGTCGTCGGATGTATAAAGTGTCAGCCCATTCAACCGCGCCGCGGCCAGCCACTTACCCTTCCCCAGATGAAGCAATGCTTGCTCGTAGATGACCACATCCTTGTTCATCACCTTCGGTTCTTCCCAGGTAATTCCGTCGTCGGGGCTGCTGTAAACCATCGTTGTGCCAGGTTCGCCACCATAGACTCCGACGCGAAGCTTGCCGTCGGCACCTTCCAGAATGTCTCCAAAAGGGACAGTGATCCGTGAAAACGCCTCGGTGTCGATCGACCAGGTATAGCCGCCGTCAGTGGAACGGCTGACAATTGGCTTCAGAACCGAGCCGCGGCCTTTCTTAGACGTCGGATCAGACCAGCCACTGGCGATCACGATCAGGTCGCCGTTTTTTGCCAAGCCGGCAGCAACGTTGCCTCTGGCAACACGCGGATTATCACGAGGTGCCGGCGTGCCGCGCTTGGCCCATGTACGCCCACCGTCCTCGCTGGCCCAACAATCGACGTCGCTGGGAAGTTTGAGGTGGCTGGGCTGGTTATGAATGGTGGCCACAATCGTCCCGTCGCGTAGCACCGTCAGATTAGGCCACGCGCAGACATTCTTCACGGCGATGATTGGCTTGGGGTGTTCCCCTGTTGTGTTTTGAACATACTTTAACTCTACCTCTTCTGCGACGACAATGGCCACCAACAGAGAACTGAAAGCCACCGTGCCGCAGAGCCAACTCATCCGATTGACAGTTTTGAAAAAAACCATTTTGAATCTCGTTTTCGCAATGCAGGTCGGGATCGTAATGTAGTTTGGAATCTTTGTGCCGACGCATTCATGTCAAGCACATGACACCGCAGTGCTCCCATCCTACCAAAACATGAAACGCCGAGCGTCAATCTGCGCAATTATAGAACAGTTGCCCCAACTGTTTCCAGCGGTTTTCAGAACGATTGGGACAATTGTTCTACAACGTAAGTAGCCCCACGCATCGGCGGTCGACGCCTCTCACCCGCGCAGAAACCTTCCGAACACACGATGGGCGTTGTTCCAGAACACGTCCTCGACCTGAGTGTCGCTGAGCCCCTGAGCCCAGCGCTAGGTACTTGCCGAGGACGTGACAGCAGGGATAGTCGGTGCCGTAGAGCAGACGATCGTGTCCCATGATGCGGATGATCGCCTCGTGGGCTGTGGGTTCGCAGTTGATGCTCGAATCGAAGTAGAGGTTGGGCAGGTCGGCCTCTCTCTGCTGGCCGTGGGGACCGTAACACACCAGACAATTGCCGGCCGGTGCTTCGTGAATCGGGTTGCCATTTTGATTGATAGAGTTCAACTTCAGAATCCCATGAAGAGGGCCTGCTCGGCTGGCTGGCCAGGCGAGAGGACGACCAATCAATCCCCGCTGATCTTTGAGCGCGTGTCACCGTAGGAGCCTGAGGCGCCCAAAATGCTGGATGCGGGGGGGAAAGGTCCGCGCACTACAAGCGTCGAAGCCCGACCAAGGTACCTGGCGGGCCATGATTCCGGCGATGGGAATTCAGGAATCAGATCAGCAGCTGAGTAAATGGAGAAAGATACCGCAGCGCTAGACACGGGGGGGAGCGCAGCGTGTTATAATCGCGACACCACCAAACCGGCATCAGGCTCAACCCATATGGGAAATGTCGGTTAATATAACGAAGTACTGAGATATTTCACCTGCACGAGGAGGGCGACAATTATGAGAACACGCACAACACGCCGAGTGATGGCAATCTGGTTTGCCGTAGTCCTATGGTTGG
>JAKVBZ010000310.1 GCA_022448645.1 Pirellulaceae bacterium | reverse complement strand
GGACGGTATTCGGTTCACAGATGTAGTGGCTTGGATCAAGCGTAACGCCAAGGCCTTTCACATTGTTGCAAAGGACGACGACCGTATCAGGGTCTTCCGAAAGTCGGCCAATCTGAGTGCGAATACTCACGACCACACTTTCCAACGTGGCGATCGAAACGAGCCGCCGCAAGTGTTCGACTTCCTCGTTAAAGGGAGTCCCTAGTTCTGCTGAGGGTACGGTAATCGAGGCGACTTTGGTGGCCTTTGCAAGTCGGCAGATAGCCGCGAATTGATCGTAGTGTGCTTCACCGGTGGCACTGATCTGCACGTCATAACCGGTGATTCCGAGTCGGTGGGTATCGCGGCAAAGCGCTGCGGCTTTCTCTGGGTCTTCCAGAACGTCAGCCGGCGTGAGGCGAGGTTGGTTGTCTCGAATCACGATTTCGACAGCCAAAAACTCCAAATCTCCCAGTCGTTCAAAGACCTGCGGTAAAGACAAGTCCGAGAAACAATCCGTTGATGCCGAGACAATCACTGCATTCCCCTTGCGTCATATTCTTCCTATCCGAACCAAACCAGCTTAGTCGTTTCCGACGCAGCTGGGAATATCAACCAAGTTCATTCAGAATTTACCTAAATTGTGGTGGCAAGGCGACTTCGGGTGAGAGCGGACGTAACTCAATGGGAGTACTACAATAATATTAGGAAGATGTCCGCTGGCCCAGAGGGTCTCAGAATCGCGTTCGTTCAACGGACTCTCCACGTCGCTCAAGAGACATATGATCGAGGAACCAAGTATGGATTCAAATCATTCGCAAGATCCGCAGTCAGGGTCGCCACCCACGTCTCACGTTGGGACAAAGACACCGTCCCCGCAGGTGGTCTATGTCCAACAACCGGGGGGGCATGCTATTTTTCGTTGGTTCAGTTGGCTTGGGTGGGTGGGTTTTTTATTTGCGTGTACGGTCATCATCGGCATGGTGTCCAAGTACGAAGATTACTTCAACACGACGGGTGGAATACAGGAGGAGTTTGTTTCCGGCTCGCGAACCAGCGACGAAAAGGTGGCGGTGATCGCGGTGGAAGGGGTGATCAGTACCGGCAGTTTCGTGAAGCAGCAGATTGATCGTGTACGAGACGATGACGCAGTCAAAGCCGTCGTTTTGCGTGTCAATTCTCCAGGTGGCACGATTACTGGGTCTGACTACATCCTGCATCACTTAAATGAATTGCGAGCCGAACGCGAGATACCGATCGTCGTTAGTATGGGAAGTATTGCTGCCAGCGGCGGCTACTATGTTTCCATGGTCGGCGGTAACGAGCCAAATTCGATCTACGCGGAGCCCACCACCACGACCGGCTCAATCGGTGTCATCATTCCACATTATGATGTGAGCGGGCTGTTGGAACGTTACGACGTCCGAGATGATTCGCTCGTCAGTCATCCACGCAAACAGATGCTGAGTATGACACGACCGATTTCTCCTGAGGACAGAACGGTTTTGGAGGCGTATCTGCAGGATGCTTTTACACGGTTCAAAGAAGTGGTGAAATCCGGACGCCCTGTCTTTCGCGAGAATGAACAGCAGTTGGACGAAATTGCAACGGGAGAGATTTTTACAGCAGTCCGCGCTCAAGAGAAGGGACTCGTCGACGAGTTAGGTTTTCTGGAAGATGCCGTGACTCGGTCAGCAGAAATGGCAGCCTTGTCTCCGGATCGTTATCGCGTGGTACGCTACAGCTCGCCCATAACGTTGCTCGGAGCACTAACGGCGCGAGTTCAGCAGCCACAACTTGAGTTTGGCAAATTATTCGAACTAGGTGTTCCCCAAGCTTATTACTTGGCAACGTCCTTGCCGCCGTTATTGGCAACTTGGTCGCGTGCGGCTCATTTTCAACCTTAGTTGCGAAGTGGACGCGGCTCTGGAGGAGGATCCCTGTGCCGAGGCGGGCCGTCGTCCGGAGGAGCACTACCACTCGGTGGCGGACGATGATCTGGAGCTGATGAGTAAGGCGGTTTTGGGCCACGGTTGTTCAGGCGGCGTGATCCATGCGCGCGTCGTTCCTGGTCGTCACTTCGTTGTCGCCGATAGTAACCGGGATGTCGGCGAGGCCAACTGGCAAATTCCCGACGTAACACATCTTCCAACTGACCGGGTGGTAACTGCTCCAATCGTGCACGTTGTTCCGGGGGCTTATCTCGTAGTCGACGAAACAACTCAGCTCGGCTAATCGGAGGCGGGCGAAAACGGTGTTGAAAGGAAACTTGGATCCATTTTTCTAGCTGTTTACGCTGTTTTCCCGGGTTGTCATCGGCATAAAAACTTTCACGGGCCTTGCTCGACAGCTGCGAGATTAACGCGTTGGTCGGCAGCAGATCGAGTACGTCTCCCATGTGCCGCATGATCAT
>JAKVBZ010000031.1:10057-52962 GCA_022448645.1 Pirellulaceae bacterium | reverse complement strand
CCTCACGGCCATGCCGTACGCGTTAGCATCGAGGTCCCCGACACGGTGCTACCCCGCGACCAACGCATCATCATCATCGTCATCGTCATCATCGTCATCATCGTCATCATCATCGTCATCATCATCGTCATCATCGTCATCATCGTCATCGTCATCATCATCGTCATCATCATCGTCGTCATCTCCACCACCGCCTCCGCTGTTTCCACCACCTCCAATGGACGATGCTTCGGCTGAATCAAACGGCATGATGCAGGTAGCGATCAGTGTTTCTCCACTCAGGAGCGTGTTACCGACCAACCAACTGATATCGTCGAAGTTGGTAGAAACCGTCACAGAGACCTGTGTCAGCGCAGTAGAAACGGTGGATGGATCCGTGGGATTCAACGTGACCTGATAGTCCTCTGGGTCCAAAACGGTGTCTGCCATGGCCGTGGCAACCATCGTACGAATATCCGTTTCTGTATTCCCAATCCCAGAATAGATGCGAGCACCTGCTCTAGCAGCCTCATACATTTGGTGGTACACCTGCAATGCACGACCAAGTTCGACCATGCCTAGCAACAACATGACCATTACGGGCAATGTGACCGCGAACTCAACAGCAGCAGCACCATGACGCTCAAGTTGAACCCGAATAGATTTTTCCACGGTTGCGCCAGAACTGGAATAAGGATCAGACGAGAAAAAATGCATTTCTCGTGAGCACAAGATCCGCACTCAGCCCCTATGAAATATAGGTCAACATCAGGCTGACTATCGACAGAGATGCGATAAACCGCAAAGGATGTCAAAAATCAGTGTGGCTAGACACGTGGATGCGTCGCTGGTCATCCCAATAGGCATCGTAAGCGATAAAGGCAGACAGGGAATGTTGCACATAGTCGATACGTATTTCTCCAACGCGACGGTTGAATGCTTCCGTGAAAAAGGGATCTCCTTCTTGCCAAGACCGAACCGATCGCGGAATGCCTCCTACCAATTCACCGTCGCGAATCTGTGATTCCAACAGGAACCGAATTCCTTCCGTGGTTGTGTGTTCAGACCACTGCCGGATTGCAAATTGTTCGTGCGACAACCATGGCAACATAGCAAGTATGCCTTCCAATCGTGTCGCGGTCGGACAAGTACGACCGTCAGCGACAAAGCCGCCATAGCCTGGTGTTCCGTGCCTTAATCGAGGTCTAGTCACCAGGATACTACGATAAACCTGCAACGCATGGTCCCATTCCACTTGAAGTGTGCTTGACGATGGCAGGTCGTTAGCCAAAACAGCGGAGGTACCCGTTACGTTGAGGCTCATCAATTCCGCAGTCGCGATCAACGCCCAATGGTCCGCAGGCACCATGGATTGACCCTTTCTTTGATCAGCCAGAAACGTCAACGCTTGAAGGGCCGAGTCAAGCCACACTGGCTGAGGATCAATCCGATAAAGCATCAACAGTCCCAGGGCCGCTTCGCCAGGGTAATAAACAGAAACAAATGTGTCTAATCGTCCACCCAAAGATGGAATGAACTTGCTATAAAATCCACCATCAGGTTTCTGCATGAAGCAAATAAAATTTGCTAAACGTCGCATTTCAACAATCGTTGTGGCGGATTGGTCGATTTCATACATACTCGCCAAAGCCACAAGTGCCAGACCGCTTCCTCCTAGTTTGGCGGTCAACGGTATGTCTCTACCAGAAATGGAGGCTCGTGACCACAAGGCAAGCTTGTCTGGTTGGCCTGAGAGTGGACGCATTTCCCGGCGCATGAAATCTCTGCCTCGTATCAACGCCGCCCACGTCCCTTCGTCTGGTCGCCAATGATAGAACTGTGCCAGTGCATACAAAGATCCAGCATGGCGAAGCATGTTGTATCGTGTGTTCATGGCGTGACCGGTCACGTACCTCCGATAAACAAACTGTCCATCGGAGCCGACAGACTGAACAAGATAGTTGCCCGAACGTCGTATCGCCTCGTGTAACTCAATTCGTGAAACGGGAGCAGTAGACTGGAGCAACTCTTTTTGCAAAATGGCCGGTTCAAAATGATTCAGGCCGTACGTTGTTCCCATCCTGTCGGACCTATGCCCCACGTTGTTTGCCTTCGAACCTATCGCCCTTTCTGAAACAATCACTCCGATCGTTACAATGGCCATCGTTGGGACAGACACAGCTGAGTACACGAGTAGGCGTTTCATAGCTTTTCCCTGAATCGAGAACGGCAAAACCACACGGTCAAATTTAGCTCGCCATCGACCTTCAAGAGGACCTTTTCTCTTTTGTTGGGTTAGTCTCCGGATGTCCAAAAAAAGAATTAGGCCTACCTCTGCTGCTTAAAAACCCAGGGTAACCACATGAATGCGCAGGCTGAACCTCGGGTCCGATAATGAAATAGAATGCTTCACTTGTTCCATGAGTGAAACGTTGTGCACTCGCTTTAGTGCGTCTAGCTACTTCTTAGCTGACAACTTGGCGAAAAAGATACTTCATGACGCTGGACAACACTCCGAGACACAAATGCGTCGATAGAATCCATTCATTATCCTAGATTGGATTACCAATCAGTCCTAGAGTTCGCTCAGATCGACACTTCGCATTTGCGAATCTTGCTGTAGTCGGCGTCGTGCTTCTTCCGACCAAGGACTGTCGGGGGCTAACTCAAGAAACGTCTGCCAATGTATCTCAGCGTCATCGTGTTGGCCCACGTCATCTAACGTACGGGCCAGATGAAAATGCACATCGGGATAATCCTGATGAAAATGCAAGGCCCCGCGAAATGCCGCCAAAGCAAGTTCATGGTCGCCAGCCTCTGCCAGCATACACCCCAGATTGGCTCGCGCTTCGACATAATTCTCATCGAGTTCGACCGCCATATAGCATCGTTCCAGAGCGGCTTCGATATTCCCTTGCAAATACAGGATTTCGGCCAAATGAAAACAGACCTCGGGTCGCGGCCCTCCGGCTGCTAAGGCAGCACGGTAAAGACTGGCCGCAGCTGGCAAATCACCTTGCTCCTCTGCAGCTGCAGCGCTTTCCATATAGTCTTCCATCGTTGTCACGTGGCCGACGAAATCATCGAACGAATATACGTTGGCTTCCGTGACCTCTAGTTCCGACTCTCCATTGGATTCTGTCAACGTATCAAAGTCGATACGCAATTGCCCTCCCGGATCAACCAATCCCTCACCTTGCCGTAGTAGAACGTCCTGCCCTTCAACAATTACCTCTAACTGAGCCAAAGGCCGTTCCGCCGCAGGCATCAACCGCGACAATAGTTCCAGCTTCCGCTCGATCACCCCAGGAGAGACTCCCGACAAAACTAGCTGTGCGAGATGTCGTGCTGTGGAAACCTCCAAGAAATCGAAGTACGGCAAACGTTGTACTTCACGAGCGGGAACGATCAGACCTCGCCTGTGCCAACGTCGAATTACGGAAACGCTAACACCCAACAATTCGGCCAGCATTGCTGGCGTGTAAAGCCGGCGGACTTCGTCGTCGGCAACCTCTTCGACCAGACCGAGCCGCTGCCACATTTCCGTCTCGGATATGATCTCCAGGCGTCCCTTGGCGGCCGCTTCTCGAACCGATGAATCCAACAAGCCTTCTTCATCCAACGGTAATTCATCCGCACCGATTACGATCAAGTCGACGTCGATCGTATCTACCGTCACGGGTACGCCACCCAAACTCGTCACCATTTGAGCAGCCTCACGTCGAGTCATGCCGCCCAGTTTGCCGACAAAAGCAACGTGCCTGTTCACCAAGAAGGTGTCCGTTTCCCATTGGTTGTCCGTTCGTTCGTCCACACCTTGATTTTATCGCACTGCTGGCAAATGACATAGGTGCCGCAGTGACTCGGCGCTCCAAGATTTTCCGGAATGGCACAACCGCTCCGGTATCCAACGTACGGTTTAAAGTAGTAGAGTGGCCCAATGCGACTCACACTTCGGCACCGACCATCCTGGCTAACCTCAGGTTTGGGGATAGAGAATGTTGCCTTACGACGCCCAAGTGTTAGGGGTTGTGGATCAAAGTGCCGGGTTCGCACCCATGCTGGATGTCATTAGATACGGCTGTTACTCGTCCTCTTCATGGGAAGCATGAACGACGGCCTGTTCGTCACCAATGATTGGGAAACTGGTTATTTCAGGGACATCTTTAGCATCGGCCGGAAGTAGTAACACCGAGAATTGCTCTGGCTCAGCGTCTTCATCCATCGCCAAGTCGGCCGATAATTCTTCGTGTGAATGCCACTTGTCGTCGCTCAGTTGTAAAGTATCATCTTCCTTTATCGACGAATCGGGCAACTGCTCGTGCCTCACGACCGGCCGCGGCACCATACGAGTCACGGTAACCGGCACCCACCTGGGAACACATCGTGGTACCTTGACAACCTTTTTTTCTTCCACCCATTTGCATACGCGAATGGGGACATTTTCCGTCTGTTCTTCGTAGCGGTAGGTGGTCACCTGATAAGGGTCACGGTGGGGTTCCTTTGTCCATTTTAGAACCTGCACGGGGATTTCCTGTGTCATCACTTGATCTACATACTTCGTCACTTGAACGGGAATTTGACGCACTTCCTGTTTGGCTTGGTATGTCTTTTCCTGAACCTGTTGAGCAACCACATTAGGCACCCATACACGGTTCACTCGGGTAGTCCCGCGTCCCTGTGACGGGACCCAATACAGCCCAGCCCGTTGAAACTTCTGCTGGCCAGTCACAGAATCAACATACGAAGTACGTTGGCGAAATCGAAGGCGTTTGCGAATTCGCCCCGGATTCTGTTGTACTTGATTGACAAACTGACCTTGGTCGACGTATTGCGTTCGCATGACCGTAGTAGGCTCGTACGAAGTAAACGTCTGCGCACGCATCTCCGTCTCGGTTACCGGTCGGCGTACTGTATATTGTTTAGTTTGTGTCTGAGTTTCCCATACGGGACGGTGAACCACATACTCCTGGTAACGGGTTTCCACAACGGGAACAGAAACGCGCCGAGTGCGCGTTTTCGTCTGAGTCTCCCAGACTTGCCGATGGACAGTAATCTCTCGCTCGTCATACTGTGTCTCGTACTCTAAACGGTATTGCGTTACCGGCTGCGCTTCATAGACCGCCTGGCCGTTAACCGGAAAACTGCAGCAACAGCACTGTGCGCCAACGTCGGCAACGATCAATGCCCAAACAGCGGCAACCGTGGATACCTGATACGGCAATGTCATCGAACCGGATCCTCTGTGAAACAACGAGTCAAAACACAGACGCGCAAAAAGTCAACACTACGAGCCCTTGTGCCTCGCAGGGTTTACCGAGGCGACGAATAGTAATTCTACATGCAGCACACGACAAGCCCAGCCGGTCACAGATTCCCCCACCCCTAAACTGCTTCTGGTCGCTAACGTTTCGAATGATGGCACTGCCGTCATCGACAGATTAGAAATTCCAGACACCGCTATCATAACATGATAGGTCTCACTTCTTCTGCAACCGTTACAACTGATACTCGACAACTGATGCAATCGTTGAATAGAGAGGCTGATTAAAGTCGAGTCGCTTGTTGGGCTGGGATACAAAGCTAGAATTATGTTGTTCTCTGGGCCAATCAGTCTTTTCCGGCCCTAGAAGCCTTGGACAAGAGGATCACATCTATGACCAGTCTCTGTTTACGGTTTACATTGGCAACCCTTGTAGGTGCTTCGATTTTGTTCTGTGCACCTCAAACTACGCATGCTTTTAACGGACATCTGTTTGGTCGCGGCCCGACGGTTGCATATTACGTTCCACAACCGGCTGTGCCAGCGGTGGTAGCTCCCACCGTTGCCTACTCACCGGTCGTGACCGTGCCAGCAAAGCCAGTGACTGCTTACTGTGCCCCGGTTCCAATGACTCCCGTACCAGCGGGAGTTACTGCCTACTACACTCCGGCACCGGCACCGACGGCCACTACGGCATGCTACGCACCAGCCAATGTTGTATTTTACCCCGCCTGGACCACGCGACGAAAAGTGTCACCTATTCACGGTTATTGAGAATCGCGAAAGGTACGAATGACCAAGTCCGGTTCAGAAACATCCATGGGGACGAACCACAACAGGCTTACCGCCAGCGGATGTGTGATTGGTTTTCTTTCGCTTCCATGTGGCGGAAGAATGCCACTCCGTCCTACGAGAGGCAGTTCCGTCTAGTCCGGCATCACCTTAGGCCGTCCTATCGAATAGTACACAAAGCCAGCCTTCTTCATTTGTGCTGCCTCGTATAAGTTACGACCGTCGAAAACAACCGGCGAGGCCATGCGCTGGGCCATCTCAGAAAGATCAGGATGTCGAAATTCCCCCCACTCCGTCATGATCACTAGGGCGTCCGCGTGGTCCAAGGCATCTTGGGGCGAGAGAGCATATTCCAAATCGTCTCCATATAGCTGTTGAACGTTCTCCATGGCGACCGGATCATGCACAGAAATATGGACATCTCGCTCTTTCAAAGCGTCAATCAGATTCAGAGACGGAGCTTCACGTACATCGTCGGTGCGTGGTTTAAATGCCAACCCCCAAATAGCCACTCGCTTTCCTGCCAATTGTCCATTGAAGTGTTTTTCAATAGAACTCAACAATATGGTTTTTTGGCGCAAATTGACTTCGTCGACAGCGCGTAAAATCTGTGGATCAACATTTTGATGTTCCGCCATGCGCATCATTGCACGTACATCTTTAGGAAAACAACTGCCTCCATAACCGACTCCCGGAAACAAAAAGGCAAAGCCAATACGCTGATCGTGACCGATCCCTTTGCGCACATCATTGATATCGGCCCCCACACAACCGCACACATTGGCCATTTCGTTGATAAAACTGATCTTTGTCGCCAACATCGCGTTGGCGACATACTTGGTCATCTCGGCACTTTCAGGCGACATCACGAGAAACGGTTTGTCGGTTCGCAGGAAAGTTGAATAGAGTCTGCGCAAGACGTCTCCCACCTCAGACTGTCGCACACCAACTACAACTCGATCTGGGAACATGAAGTCATTGATCGCAGCTCCTTCCTTGAGAAACTCAGGATTGCTTGCCACATTACAATCGCGACCAGTCCAATCACGCAATTTGGCAAAGATCTTTGCATTGGTTCCCACAGGAACAGTACTCTTCGTAACGACGATGGCATCCTCTCTCAAATGAGAAGCCATGTTTTCGACCGCGGCAAAAAGATAGGACAAATCAGCCGAACCATCATCGGCCTGAGGCGTACCGACGGCGATAAATACGATTTCGGCATCCTTCACCGATTCAGCCATATCGGTAGAAAACCGCAGGCGTCCTGCAGACGCATTGCGTAAAACTAATTCGCTAAGGCCCGGTTCATAGATTGGGATGTTCCCGTTTTCCAAAGCTTGGATCTTGCTTTCATCCACATCATAGCAGATCACCTTGTTACCACTTTCGGCAAAACAGGTACCCGTGACCAACCCAACATATCCGGTTCCAATAACCGCAATTTGCATCAACTCGCTCCCTGAATGTCCATTTAAAAAGCTACCGAGGCACCGCGACGTGAATCGACTTGGATGAGACTAGAGAACTCGCTTCTGTTGCCGTTGGGTGGATAAATGACTCACTAGAAACTGAGAAACAGGCACCATCTGCATTGCAGGATCACACCAAGGAACGCTACACCTAGGAATAGTACGATGGGAACATGGAGTCGAAACGGTAACGCACTTTGAGTGCTCAAACCGAAGCGGGACCTGCAGGACTGCCCGATTCCGCATCATCTTGCTCATCATCTTGCTCATCATCGCGCGGCACCCGCACTACGGCAGCAAGAGTGTCGCCATCATCGGTCTTCATGATCCGCACGCCCTGGGTGTTTCGTCCAATCACGCCGATCTCACCGGTCGCGATACGTTGGATCTTTCCACGTGCGGTCATCATGATCACTTCATCCTGATCATTCACACGTGTAATGCCAATCACTCGTCCATTGCGTTCGGTAGCCTTGATATCCCGTACGCCCTTTCCGCCGCGACGCTGTGTACGATAGCGGTTGCTGGAAGATTCTTCGTCATTCTCATCGGTGTCACCATCGCCCGCCGTACTGGTACCAAACTTGGTCCTCTTGCCGTACCCATTTTCACAAGCGGTCAGCAACGTTTCATCAGCCCGCGCGATGACCATACCAACCAACTCATCATCATCGTCGAGCGAGATACCCTTGACGCCAGAAGTATTACGTCCCATCGGTCGAGCATCGGCTTCACTAAAGCGGATGGCCATTCCCTTAGCCGTCGACAATACCACTTCATCTCCAGGCTCTGCGATCAGAACATCCACAAGTTCGTCGTCGTCGCGAAGTTTAATGGCAATAATGCCGCCCTGCCGTGGCCGACTGTACTGCTCCAAGGCAGTCTTTTTCACTAACCCTTTACGGGTAGCCATCATTAAGAAGTGGCCGGGCAAATCAAAATCTCGCACGGCTCGACAATCTTGAATTTTTTCACCCTCACTCAACTTCAACAGATTCACGACCGCACGACCCCGGCTCTCACGGCTGAGAGCTGGCAAATCGTAAACTTTCTGCCAGTACACCTTGCCTCGATTTGTAAAGAACAACAAATAGGCATGGGTGCTGGCGACAAATAGGTGCTCAATCGGATCTTCGTCTTCGGTTTTGGCACCTTTCAGGCCTTTGCCTCCACGGCGTTGAGCCCGATAGACACTGGCAGGCGTACGCTTGATGTATCCGCGATGACTGATCGACACCACCATCGTTTCTTCGGCGATGAGGTCATCCAGGTCAATCGCCCCCACTTCCTCACCACTGATTTCGGTACGGCGCGGTTCACCGTGGCGTCGCTTGATTTCATTCAGATCATCTTTAACGATCGCCAATATGTTCTTTTCGTCCGAGAGCATCCTCAGATATTCGTCGATTTCAGTTAACAGATTGCGATGCTCACTACCCAGCTTCTCCTGCTCCAAGTTAACCAACTGCCCTAGATTCATCCGCAGGATGGCATCCGCTTGGACAGCCGTCAACGAATAAGCTTCGGCAACACCTCGTTCTTCTTGAAACTGAGCAAAACCTTCATCGCCAAGCGCACGTTGCAGCATTGCGGCCGGAGATTCAACTTCTGCTAAACGAGTCTTCGCTTCGGCCTGAGTTTGAGAGGAACGAATGATCTTAATGATTTCATCAATATTGGCCAAAGCCAACAACAAGCCTTCTACAGTGTGTTTGCGGCGACGTGCTTTTGCCAGCAAGAATTGAGCACGACGACGAATCACATTGACGCGATGGCGGATAAATTCCTCCATCAACGCCTTGATCGACATCAACCGCGGCTTGCCGTTGATCAACGCCAACAAGATAAGGGAAAATGTATCCTGCAACGGGGAAAACTGGTACAGCTGGTTGAGCACAACATCAGGATCAGCGTCACGCTTCAAATCAATGACCAGTCGTACCGGTTCCTTCAGATCGCTTTCGTCACTGATTCCCACAATACCTTTGATGCGCCCATCATTGACCAGCGCCGCGATTCGCTCAACAACACGATCGCGCACCTGCAAGAAAGGTATCTCAGAAACAACAATGCGAAAGCGACCCTTTTTGTGCTCTTCGATCTTAGCCCGAGCGCGTACAACGACATTGGCTCGTCCCGTGTGATAGCCTCGTCGAATTCCCATACGGCCACAAATCACACCGCCAGTAGGAAAGTCGGGGCCGGGAACCAATTCCATTAGTTCGTCAATGGATACTTCCGGTTCGTCGATCACCCGGATCAAGCCGTCACAGATTTCACTTACATTGTGTGGCGGAATGGAAGTAGCCATTCCGACTGCAATCCCGTTGGCTCCATTGACCAACAGATTCGGAAAGCGAGATGGCAACACCGTCGGTTCCGTACGCCTTTCATCATACGTGGGTACGTAATCGACGGTATCCAGTTTGAGATCGTCCAGCAACATGGAAGCGATCCCAGACAATCGAGCTTCGGTGTACCGCATGGCCGCCGGGGGCAAACCGGCAATCGAACCAAAGTTGCCTTGTTTGTCGATTAAGACATGACGCATATTCCATTCTTGCGCCATGCGAACAAGCGTCGGATAAATGACACTTTCACCGTGTGGGTGGTAATTACCACTGGTATCACCTGATATCTTAGCGCATTTGACGCGCCCCGAACCTGGCCCAAGATTCAAATCGTTCATGGCCACTAGAATACGTCGTTGAGACGGCTTCAGACCGTCTCGCGCATCTGGCAGCGCACGACTGACAATGACGCTCATCGCATACGTCAAGTAGCTCTCTTTGAGCTCTTCTTCGATTGGCTGGTCGATCAAACGGCTTTCACCGTTAGCCCCATTACCACCAATGTCATTGCCATCATCCGCCATTTGGCCGGGGTCGCCCGGATCGTCCGGGCCTGTAGAATCCGTCGACAAGTGTCGTTCCCCTCAAGTGAGTATCGGTCTTCCGTGTGTTGATTTCCAAGTCGCACGGGGAATCCCAAAAGACTATGCTGGGCCCTCAAAAAACTCCCGCGAAGCAATGCCGCAGTGTACCATTTTTCCATGCTACCAACAACCTCTCGGAAGGCTCGGAGAAGCCTCCAATTGCTGCCCGAAAAAATGATAACGGTGCTAGGATAATGCCAATGACACTCCCCGAAAAACCGTCTTTTCGGAGGCTCCTTCGTCAGATTTAGTGGCAGTCTTATAGGCCAGTTCAAGGGCGTTCGTCATTGCCGGAACAGCACAAATGCTGCGAATTACATTTCACCAAGCGTGGGAACGTGGAACCCTCAAAAGAGCGAAGTTCCGGCCTATGACAACTTTACTCGATCCAGCCTACCTGTAGGGGAGCCACTCAAATCGTTGGAGAGCTCCCTTCGGGCGGTCGGACGGAGTCGAGGCTAGAAAGGACACCAACATGCTTGCAGGCCCTTGACACCAACCTAAAGCTCTATCCCTCCTCACAAACCTTCCGGAGAGAAGGAGAAGTTAACAGAGAAACGCAGTACGGAGCGCGAGACAAATTTTCAACCGATCGAGCGTCATGAAATGGGAAGCGAGCGCATTCCCAACGATTCCCTCGACAGCATCCTGGCTCCGGGCGTACAAAATCAGCTAACGCCATGCAGAACGGACCACTTCATCGTGCTCCAGGCCGTTGCTCTACTTTACAGTTTCCACTGAGGAAACTCGCCGAAGCGCTGCAGCTCTAAATAAAGCAACACACAAGATGTGATCACGCAAATCAATGCAACGACCAGCATCGCTGTATAGACATTCGACTGCGGTTTGGGACCACTAACATGCCCCGTTGACTCAGGCTTTGGTGAAGACACGATCGCCCCTCCGGATTCGACCTTGACGAAGTTCAGGAATGATCTCACCTACCGCACGCTTGGGGAACGCATCGACAATCACGATACGTCCTAAATACTTGTCACCCCGTGATATCTCGAATTCATGCCCCTTGCGCAAACCATCGTCGGAGCCTACTGATATCTCGACCAGTTTCCCATCACTGACGTCTACCACCACCGCTTCCACGCGGGGCGAAATGTCGATAATAGGATCGAATTCATTCAGATTATTTTTATCCAAAACAGAAGCTTGACGACCAATCCGTTCCGTTAATTGTTCGACGCGAGCTTGCAAAGCCTTGATATTGCTCTGGGCTTGATTGTACAAGTCTGTCTTAAGCACCACCTCGTCAAACTGTGCGTCACGGTCTTCTTGGGCCACCCGAATGTCATTTCGCAACTTGTCAACTTCTTCCTTCAACGCCGCCAAGTTGGCCTGAGCTGTTTGCAAGGTGGCTGTGGCCTGACGGGCTTGTTCAGTGAGCTGCTGATTGGCCGTTTCACGCTCTACCAAATCCTGCTGTAGTCGCTGCCGCTCAGATTCTAAACGAGCCAATGCCATGGTGCGCGAGGCACGCTCGATAGCCAACTTATTTAGCGATTCGTCTAAATCTTCTTTTAACTGATTGCCTTCTTCAAGGGCATTCGCCAATTGTGTCTTCAAACCAACCGGCGTACTGCCCGGTGGATTATTTACCAACTCATCCCACTCACGATGCGTGGCATAAACGGCAAGCGCAAAAGCGAGAAAAAGAATGCTCATCACACAAATGAGCCCGGTCAATATCTTGCCTAACAGATTCATATTCTCTATTCCTTTGCATCTAACAATGCAAACTGCTGATCCTCAAGGTAGCAGGTTGGCTACAGATTCAAGTAATCAGACGACGTCACCACGACACACGATTGAGACAAATATCAGGTATCCAAAAGTAGCTTAGAGTGGTGTTCATTAAGTATAATTCCAGCCAGTTTCATGTGGCAAAGAAAACCGGCTTGCTGTGAATTCGAGCCGATTCGTTTCACCCGTTGTTCAGCTTGTACCACGTGTACCGGTTATACACTCAAGACCGGTTCCTTTTCCAAAAGCCTGGCGGCAACTTGGTAGAAAGCCCCATCAACATCAATACCACACAGGCAATGAGACAGCTTCCAGCAAACCAATCTCCGTAGCGACAGTACATGCTAAGCGACTGGGTCTTCGGATCGTTGGAAATCTGTGCCAAGATCACGCCGGTTGCCCTGCGTGGGCCCTGGTTAACGATCTGGCCGTTGGCATTAATCCAGGCAGAAAATCCAGTATTAGCGGCAATCAGTAGGGGAAGTCGATTTTCCACCGCACGGAACACCCCACAGGCCAAATGGAGGTCTAACTCGCTCGATCCCCAAAACCAACCGTCGTTCGTCAAGTTGATCAGGACGTCCGGTGGATGGCCTTCGCGTGTCAATTGGACCACCTGTCGACGAATCAAGTGGGGAACCGTGCTTTCAAAACAGATGCTGGGGCAGAATACAAGATCCTCGTAAACAAACGGAACGGGACGTTTGCCAGGCGACAAACCGCCACTCAGGGGCGTCAAATCATATAGCCAATCGAACCAGTGTCCCAAAGGTATATACTCACCGAACATGACTGGATGCATCTTGTCATATCGAGCCACAATCTGACCTTCAGGATCGATGCACAGACTGGTGTTAAAGTGCTTTAGTTTTCTCTCGATTTCGAAGGTTCCCGAACAAACGATAAACCAAGGTCGATCTCCTTCTTCCTTCACCGTCACATTGCCTCGGGCACGCCGGTGCTCCTCAATCAGAATCCTCAGCCTTTCACGAAATACCTCCGTATTGTCGTCTGCCCATCGTTTTAGATCGGGTGCAATTGCTTTTTCTGGATCGTAAGTAATTAAGGGAGCCAAAAATGTACACATCGATTCTGGCCAGACAATAATGTCTAACTCCGGATTGTGCAAAACGGCTTGGCATGACAGCTGCATATACTCCTGCACGGCTTGTCGAGGATCAAAATCGTCAAAAGTAACATCTACCGATCCTTGAATCAGTGCAACTTGTACTTCTGCGATTTTCCCTGCGTTTGCGGAGTCGGTATTCTTCCCTGGAAGTCGAAAAGCGCCGTACAAACAGACACCCGTGATGGACGCCACAACCGGAATTAACGGCCACATCGTAAACTTCTGTGCCCCCACGGGAATGACCCGTGCAATGCCTGCTGCCGTAAACATCAGGAGAAAACTGACACCGTATGCACCTGTTAATTCTGCCACTTGGATAATGAGAGGGTGGTCGGCTTGCGTGTGTGCCAGTAGCGCCATCGAAAAACCCGTCAGTAGATGACTCCGCAAGAACTCCAATCCGGTCCAAATCACGGGCGCTGCCACCAACACTGATATGCGGCCACGATGCACAGCCAAACGAGTGAGCACCATGAAGAGTGGTAAGTACACAGCCAGGTACGTCGCCAACGCCCACCAACCAAAGTAGGTGGTCCAATGCGGTAAGCGCACCCAATGAACAACCAACAACCAGTGAAACAAACCTACTACCCACAACATGCGATAAGGTCGACGCATGCCTAAGGTTGGCATGCGGACAAGCATCAGCCAAGGAACTGGCGCTACCCAGGCCAGCCACGAACAACCAATAGGTGGAAAGGCCAACCAAACCAGCAGAGCACCAAGAAACCCAAGCCCCCAACAGACAACGCGAGGGTTCTGTTGCAGCCTGCTATTCGTTGAATCGTCCATGTCTGGGGATGCCAACTTCGCAGCACAACTTGGCCGCTCACTAACAGACGTGGCCTGCTCATCCATGGGGTTGCAATCCTTCTTGCTCAACACTTTTATTTTGCGTTGGTCTGTCGTCGTGTAGACCGGACCACGCAAAGGCAGTTTCTGCCGCTCTTTTCATTCCATATTGGAATTCAATGTTTCCAATCAAATCAAAACAATTGCGATGTTCCGGCAAAAACTCTGGCAACCTTGATCCGGCCTACGTTCACTCATCCTGAAGATTAACCACCTACTGTGCTCCATCCTATCGCCATGGTCTAAAGCTTTGCCACCAACCAGTGATCTACAACTGCAAAATTTCTACGAGGCTGCCCGTGGGATACTTGGCTTCTTTTCCGGGAAGCACCAGCAAACAGTTAGCTCGTGCTAGTGTGGCCAAATCGGCCGAACCATGCCACTGGAGAGGTTCGACCCACAATTCTTCGTCGCGTTCGGTGGCACGCGCTGGCGCGTAAGTAGGTCGGTCGCTCCGATGACTATATTCCAACGACAACTTAGCCCTACAGATTGGGCCGGGCGTGACCAGGTTTGGATGCTCACCAGCCAGAACCCCGATTGCCGGACGAACAAACAGATGAAAACAAACCAGACTACTTACCGGATTTCCGGGCAAACCAAAGACGAGCTTGTCCGAGCCCTCCGATTGGGGTAGCACACCAAACCAGAGCGGTTTTCCGGGTTTCAAGTTAACCTTGTGAAAGGTCTCTTGAACGCCACAATCCCGCAAAACCTTTGGCACCAAATCCAGCACACCAGCCGATACACCACCTGACAATACAAGCACGTCTCGTTCGAGACCTCGTTCTATGGTCTGTCGTAACAAAGATGTGTCGTCGGCACATATCCCCAGATCGCTGGCAATCGCACCACATGCTTCTGCCATGGCCGATAACATCGGTGCATTACTGTTGCGAATCTGTCCCGGCTGCGGCACTTCACCAACCGGAACAAGTTCGTTTCCGGTCGCAACCACCGCCACCTGTGGACGCGGTCGAACCGCCACCAACGCCCGACCAATCTCTGCCAAAATGCCAATTTCAATCGGTCGAATGCACGTGCCACGTCTTAGAATAAGGTCGCCACGTCGCAACGAGGCTGCCTGGCTCAGAATATGAGTACCCGCCAATACTCCTGACGTTTCAATGCAAACGCTCGACGAATCCACACTAGTGGTGTCCTCGACTTTGACAACCGCATCCGCACCCAGTGGAATCGGTGCACCGGTCATGATGCGAGTTGCGGTTCCCGAAATCACAGTCCGACCGGGGACCGCACCCGCCGTCACTTCCTCAATGACGCGAAGCACTGCCGTCGGCGCAGTCAGATCCTCACTTCTTAATGCATACCCGTCCACCAAAGACTTATCATGCGGCGGTGAGTCGATGTCACTGGCAACATCTTCGTCCAACACCAGTCCACAAGCATCCGTCAGCGGCACCTCAACCGCTGCTGGCGGTTGTGTGTGAGACATCACCCACTGCAAAGCTTCGTCAATCGAGATCATGATCTGGACGACATCATCTACTCGCTCGGTTTCTACCCAGCAGTCACCTGACTCGCTGGCTCCCACTGGATGTCGACGAAACGACGCAACAACTCGTGGCCGACTTCGGTGAGAAAGCTCTCCGGGTGAAACTGTAACCCGATTAAAGGATAATCGCGATGCTGGATACCCATGATTTCTTTTGTCCCATCCGGCGCGTCACACCAGGCGTTTATCATAAACTGGTCCGATAACGTGTTTGGTTCGATCACCAGGCTATGATAACGCGTCGCCGTGAATGGGCTGGGAATGCCTTCGAAGAGCCCCGTTCCGTCGTGGTAGATGTCGTCCGTTTTGCCATGCATCAATCGCTTGGCCGGCACAATGGTGGATCCGGTAGCCTGACCGATCGATTGATGTCCCAAGCAAACTCCCAACAGAGGAATCTTTCCGGCAAATTGCTTTACGCAGTCAACCGAGATCCCCGCTTCGTTGGGCGTACAAGGGCCGGGCGAAATGATCAAGTGGCTGGGTGACAGCTCGGCCGCCGCCTGCGGTGTAATCTGATCGTTGCGAATGACACGGATCGTCAAATCTGTATCCAGTTCACCGAGTCGCTGAACCAGGTTGTACGTAAAAGAATCGTAGTTGTCGATGATCAAAATCATGCACTCCAGCATAACCCATTCCACCCGCTAAGTCTGCCACAGTTCGTCAAGCAAGTTGACCGACGCTGGCAACGGTTTACAATGGGAAACGAACTGATGGATTGTGCACAACACTTCCGAACCTTCCTAAATAGCCAACGCTCGCCGTCAGCCGCAAGGCACGACCAGCTGGCTTTCCCGTAACACATGAATCATCGCGTCCTCATTGCACTGCCGGTTTTTAATGAAGCCGTGTATGTCAACGAAGTATTGGATCAGGTCAGCCGGTACAGTGACCAGATTGTCGTCATTGATGACGGTTCGGTGGACGGCACGTCTGAATTGCTTGCAGCCCGCGGCGACGTCGAAATTGTGACTCACCCAGAAAACCAAGGCTATGGCGCCGCACTTATTTCTGCATTTGAATTTGCTATTGAACGGCGAGCTGATTTCGTCATCACTATTGATTGCGATGGTCAACACGAACCCCAACGAATTCCTGAATTCGTGGCGTCTTGCAAAAATGCTGACATCGTGTCTGGGAGTCGTTACTTGAAATCATTTATCGACGACAATCCTCCACCAGCTCAGCGAAAGCACATCAACCATTTGATCACGGCCGAGTTGAACGAACAACTATCGCTTCACATTACAGACGCCTTCTGCGGTTTTAAGGCTTATCGCGTTGCCAGCTTAAAGCGACTGCAGCTCACCGAACCGGGCTACGCCATGCCGTTGGAATTATGGGTCCAGGCTGCGGCAGCTGGACTTCGCATTGCCGAACTTCCCGTTCCTTTGATCTACCTGGACGAGAAACGCACATTCGGCGGCCGTCTGGATGAGGCCGACGTGCGTCTGGAATACTATCGCCTGGTCCTTGAACGAAGTTTGGCTGCGCTCGGTGACCATCAACAGGTCGCCTTCGCAGAGCGACCGTGCGATTAGCTTGAAGTGATTAGCGACCATTCATGAGCGACGCGATTACCTACCGTCGACTGCGAGCGCCTCACGGACATGGTCAAGCCTTGGTCAAGCCATCTCTGTCAGATGCATGCCGTGAATGGGAACAGGGGTCCAGCAGGTCCTCGGGAGACCAGATCAAACTAGGCAGCAGGACTCTTGAAGCATTGCGGAACGAAGCACGGAGGAACCTTGTTCGTTTGGCGAAGTCGTACACCCACGCATACCAGGATGGCGACGACTCCGGCCCCACAGACCGCATCATTTTGGCTGGCCATCAACCCGAGCTGTTTCATCCTGGTGTCTGGTTTAAGAACTTTGTCTTGTCATCACTAGCTATTCAAACGGATGCCTTGGCGGTGAACCTGCTGATCGATAGCCATCCTTTGCAGAAAGCCGAAATTGTCGTCCCCACTGGGAGGACACACGATTATCGCACGCAACGCATCGCATTTGATAGCGAGCAACCGGCCATTCCTTATGAACAACGTCGCTGCTTGGATCCCACCACCTTTACCTCCTTCGGCAGCCGCGTTGCGGATACCCTTCGGACCTTGGTACCCGACCCTCTCATTACCGAACACTGGCCCTTGGCGTGTGAGGCTCTCAAGCGACAGGAAAATATCGGACAAGCTCTAGCCCAGTTTCGGCACCGCATCGAACGAAAGCTGGGCTTGAAAACGCTAGAATTACCACTTAGCAGCATTTGCGACTCCGAGTCGTTTTGGTGGTTCGCCTCTTCGCTGCTGAACCGCGTATCGGAATTCGCCGCCGCATACAACAAGGCCTTGGAAGAATACCGCCAAGCCCACCGCATTCGCAACCAGGCTCAACCTCTCCCAGATTTAAAATCAGACGGCGAGTGGACAGAGACGGTCTTTTGGATCTGGAGTGAGGATCAACCGAAACGAAAGCCGCTGTTTGCCAAAATTCAAGGCAATGAGATGGAACTATCCGATCTCGAACTGTTTCATCGGCAAATCCCAGTCTCTGCCGAGGGTAACGTCTCGTTGGCAGTCGATATGTGGTCGTCCCTACGCAAAGAAGGCTGGAGACTGCGTCCACGGGCACTCGCCATCACGCTGTTCGCCCGCTTGGTGTTGTCCGACCTTTTTATCCATGGGATTGGTGGGGCAAAGTACGACCAAGTAACTGATCGTTTGTGTAATCTGTTTTTCGGTTTCACTCCACCTGATTACCTCACCGTCACAGCCACCGCCATGCTTCCTGTGGAACAACCGCCCGATCCAGCAGAGAGGCTCCGCAACGTCCAGACCCAACTGCGCAAATTGCGCTATCATCCTGAAAAACATTGCCAGCCAAACAACATTTCTGACAATCGCAATTCATCCGACGCAGTGACCTCGGAATTGAAAGAAGTGCAACGTTGGACCAAATACAAGCAATCATGGATCGCTCGCAATCTGCCAAGAGGTAGTCGCCGCGAGCGTCACGCTGCTATTGAGCAAGCCAACCAAAAGTTGCAACGGTTTGTAGCCGATCAGCAAACAAATCTCGAATCACAACAGGATCAACTTTTACAGGACGTGCGAGACACTCGCGTCCTGGCTTCGCGTGAATATGCTTTTTGTCTATTTCCCGAGCAGTTTATCGCGGAAACACTGCAGCGGATGTGTGATTAATCTCTGCCCCTAGTGACGGTTAGCTTGGATCATTCACCCAAGCACGTCTCTCGAAAAAAACCGATTGACGACTTGCACAGGAAATACGTTAGACGGCAAGCCAACAATCCGAATAACACAATCCGAACAACACAGCCTAGCAAAGAAACTTAATCCCGTTGGAATAGCACCGGCAAGTAACCCGCGATAATTCCATAGCCGAGACCGAACGCATGAGCTGCGTTGGCGACTCCCTGCATCTTGAAACACATGAAAAACCAGACAATCATTAGCAATACGGTGAATTGCGTGAGTTGAAAACCTTCTTCTGGAAAGAATTTCCAACGCATCCAAACATAGCCAAACAACGCATAAACCACTCCAGACATTCCACCTCCTAGTCCACCGGAATCTACGTCGACAAGGATCAATGCCAGAACGGACACCAAACAGGCACCCAGCGCAAACCAAAGAAACCGAAAGCTCCCTTTGAGATCCTCCAATTGGCTACCCAAGTAATGCAACCACATCATATTAAAGATCAAGTGCAGGAAGTCCCCATGTAAGAAATTAGGCGTAATGAGCCTCCACACCTGACCACGCCGGACGTCGCTCCACGGATCGTAGAATTCCCTTTCTTCACCAGATACAGAGCCGATCGGATCATTAAAGTGCAACAACCGAAACGTCTTGTTATTTTGATTAAATTCGCCGCCTGTCAGCAAAAAGACGACAACAGATATTCCAATCATCGCGAAGACAACGGGACAACGACGTGCTACACCCTGACCACTCTTCCAGCTACGTCGTATTTCGATAGTTTTACGACGAGCTTCCTCTTGGCGGCGGATGTTTTCGTCACGAATTGTTTGAGCCTGCCGACCGACTCCTGCATACCGTGAATCATCCGGCATGCGACGAAAGTTCTCTAATTCCTCCCGCGCTTGATCTAGCTGATCTTCATCACGCACCCAAATCGCCCAGCCGTCCTGATCGGACTCGGCATGAGCAGGAATTTCTCGCGTCACCAAATAATCGGCAAACCGATGAGCGTCTTTCTCTTTGTCCAACTTTCCAATCTGGCGCATGGCCCAGTTTTAACCCAAATGGCCGATCGCACCAAGGACGCCTGCATGAATGCACTCACTGCCATTTTTCGGTATAGGCTGGGAAAGAGCCGTCAAGGTATAATTTCATTCCCGAATTCCGCCCCTGAAAAGGAGTTTATGACGATGCGGGCCATTGCGATCATCAACCAAAAGGGTGGTGTCGGCAAAACCACTACGGCGGTCAACTTGAGTGCTGCGCTGGCTGACTTGGGACAACAAGTTTGCCTTCTCGACCTGGATCCACAAGCTCACTCCACATTACACCTGGGGGTGGCACCAGATGATGGCGAAGGCACCATCTACCATGTGTTGATTGGCGACACCCGTTTGAGCGAAGTGCGTCGCCAAGTCACAGACAACTTGGCAGTCATTCCTTCTCACCTGGATCTGGCAGCCGCCGAAGTGGAACTTGCCGGAGAGGTAGGTCGCGAGGTGATCTTGCGCGACGCTTTGGCGGACGATCCTCAAGATTATGACTATTTGTTGATTGACTGCCCACCGTCACTTGGACTGCTCACACTAAATGCATTAGCGGCTGTTGACGAAGTGTACCTTCCCCTGCAGCCTCACTTTTTGGCTTTGCATGGGCTGAGCAAACTGCTGGGAACTATCGAATTGGTCGGTCGTCGTATCAACCACGGGTTGCAACTTAGTGGCGTCATCCTGTGCATGTTTGAATCAGGAACTCGGCTGGCCAATGAAGTGAGCCGTGATGTGGATGAATTCTTTGCCCAGGACTCGAACGGCGATTGCCCCTGGGCCAACACACGGACGTTCCACACCCGCATCCGGCGCAATATTCGGCTTGCGGAAGCTCCTAGTTTTGGAGAGTCCATCATGGACTATGCCCCTCACTCCAACGGCGCCCATGACTATCGCTTGTTGGCCAAAGAAGTGATGGCACAAACTTCGGCAATTGTTGGTACTACTACCTCTTCCCGTACTCGACAATTTCAGACGACGCGCTAAGCCATTACGGTCGTTGGTCAATTTCCTCGTGACTCCACGAACCCGCGTTGCATGCTGGCTTTGCCGGAAACGTTGTTGAAATCGATTCTCGACTCAACCTGGCTTCATTGGGAACGCAATCGAGTCTGCAACCTTTTCGTCAACAACGGTAACCCTCCCAAAAGAATGAATGCGATCCACATCCTGAGCGGCAGTTGAAATTCATCATGTACCAATGTCTGTAAATCGGGTACCGACGCACCAGCAAACACATACACACACGTTCCCGCCAACATTCCTACCTGGCTAACCCACCAAAATGTCCACGTTCGAATGGACGTCAATCCCATCACCAGATTGATAGCAAAGAAAGGCACCACGGGGATCAGACGGAGCGTAAAGAGGTAAAACGCACCTTCTCGTTCAAGTGCTTTGTTGAACCCCACCAGTTGCTCTTCGAAACGACGTTGGATGGAATCACGCAACAGGTATCGACTCAGTGTAAAGGAAATCGTCGCACCGGCGGTGGAAGCGAAACTGACAAGCAGCACGCCTGGCACAAAACCAAAGAACCAGCCAATGACGAGTGACATTCCGGTCGCCAGTGGCAGTCCCAAACCTGTCACCAGAACATATACGAGGAATACGATCCCGTACATCAACACGGGACATTCCCTTTGAGTATCGCGAAGACTCGCTTCGTGCTGGGCTAAGCTCTGCAGCCGAAGTGAATCCCCAAACAGATACAACAAAAGGCCACTCACCGCCACGAAGCCAACAAACAACAAGAATTTGCTCCAACCACCAGATGGCTTATCAGATGCGGGTTCGAATGACTTGTCAGGATCCATGGCAGCTGGTTAAGGGGTTCGCTCAACCATTTCAAGTAGGGTGATCAATCTATAACAGAAGTGGACATCTATAATGTCTGGAGAGGTTGTAGCTCCCCCCCACCTGTTTACTCGTGGAGGCCTTTCTAACGGTTAGTTCGAGTTCGGCGTTTACGATTCTCTACAAATTTTTGCTAAGTTTTCCCACACAGCACGGACCGATTTCCTGAAACTCGTTGCGGGACCAGCGACAATGCTGGGAATGGATTACAAACAATGGGTTCATGTTCTAAATCACGAAAACCACCCGAATTTCCGACAGCATAGAAATTGGCTCGTTCGACCGACAAACTATTTGTAGTGGAACGGCGCAGACCCCTCTGGCATGAGACGAAAACTGTCGACAAAAAAGCCAGGTGGATTGCCAAGCTCGGCTACATAAGTCTACGAGTCGAATGCGAAAGCTTGTGGGATTGGGATCACTCCCGCTTTGTCAGGAGTTCACGTGCCATAGAACCAGGCCAGCCTCCTCGGGACAATTTAACCAATCGACCTCGTGTGAACTATTTCGTGCTGGAACACCACAAGGAGATTACCTTCGCGTGACGCGTGGACTACTTGATATCTGGCGAAATGGTTTTTGCGAGTCATACAGGGCGCGCCGTTTTTCTAGATCTACGTGTTCATCTTCTGGAGCGATGTCGATTGCCTGGTTGACGAGATCTTGAGCGTCTTCGTAATTGCCATTAGCTGCATGTGCGGCCGCAATCGTATCGAGATAGCGAAAGTCATCGTCGCCATCCAACTCGATCGCACGTCGTGCCGCTTGAAGTGCGCGGTCTTTATTGCGGAATCGTTCTTGGGGACAAGTGGCCATAATCCAGGCAGCTCCCTGATAAGCTCGGCCCAATTCATTGTCCAACTCAATCGCTTGCCTATAATCGGCTGCTGCGGCTGACCAGTTCTGTAGTCTCGAATAAACATCCGCCCGTTCGGCATGTGCCATGGCATCACCTGGCTGGAGCGTCACTGCGCTATCAAAATCAGCCAATGCCTTGCGATACAATCCCAAGTTAAAATAGGAATTACCCCGACCACGAAATGCATCCGCGTCTTCGGACCTGAGTTCAATGACTGCAGCATAATTCTCGATGGCCCGATCATAGTCATCTGAATCAAAATAGATTTCTCCCAGGTTAAACCACGCATTGACGTAACGGGGGTGCAGTTCGATGGTTTTCTCAAAATCCTCAATGGCCGCTTCGTAGTCACCTTGCAAAGCAGAGTTCACACCTCGGTTGTGGTAAGCCTTCCACCGACCTTTATCCAACACAATCGCTGTCTCGAAATCCTTAAGCGCTAACTTGTCCAGTTCCTCAGCCTTTTCAATATTTCCCTCTGCCGCAAACTGAGACGCCTCATCGGAACGCGATTCTCCACGCTTGTTGTGTGCCCACGAAAGCAGTCGTTTCGTGTATTCCTGATGTCTCTTTGGTAACTCCTCCATCAAAGCATGCTTGCACAGCTTAATGATTTGCTCGAACTCTTCTGGTTCTTGAGCCGTCGTCGTCAACTGATAGGCTTGATTGATAAGCTGTTGCCCTTTGGCCTTTATCTGTTTTGCAGATGTATCGGGTTTGATTTTCTTAGGCACAGACTCTTTCTTACCATCCTGTGCTGCTGCTGAATTCCAGCTCACCAATATGCTCAACACCAAAACCAGCAAACACCAAAAAGTGTTTTGTAACGGACCAGATTGACAAGAGGGTGCGAGTTTAGCAACGCGCGTTGTTCTACCAGATTGTTGGAAACATGAGTCGAACACGGGTAACTCCTTTTGATCAACAAACCCTTCGACCAAATAGATCGGTGATGGCCCGGACGAAGAGAATGTGCGTCGGATTTTACATACTACTGACCAGTTTGGTGGGGAATCATAACGACCATTGCAGCTTGGTCCAAGACGAACGTCCCAATGAGCTATCGCCGCTAGCAAAGATGGGCAGAAATAAATTTCAAGCGAACAGAAATTTTGCCAACGGTCACTCGAATCTTCTACAAGCTTGAAGCAGACTTCTGTATTTTCCACAACCGGGATCTTTGCCGTTGTGAAATCTATCAGACGTTAAGCAATGGCATACTCCAACTGGAAACTGCGAATACATGACCCAATGCGTAGCCTCTCAATTGCTTCGCTGCGCGCCGAGCCTGAGCCCTGTTGCGGCACACGGCAAAATAACTTGACCCGCTCCCCGTAAGCTGCTGGCCTGGCAACCCCAATTGCCTCATCCATTGCTTGATTTGCCCTATACCGGGCTGTAAGCGCATCGCAGGTTCTTCCAATCTGTTGAATAGCCGTTGACCCACACCAATAGGATTTCCCTGCTTTAATAGGTCCAACATCGGCTTGGCCGATACTGGCCTGGCCGCCGGCGTACAATCGGCATACACCTTGGCTGTGTCCAAACCGAATGGTGGACGAACGATGACAAAGTGGAGTGGTGGCCAACCAGCATGTGACTCGATCTGCTCTCCCCGACCTCGGCAAACAGCAGCGCCAGTGGACAAAAAGAATGGAATATCGCTTCCCAATTCAGCTGCCAAATCTGCCAAACGCTCACGCGACCAGCGCAAATCAAGCAACTCATTGGCACCCAAAAGTGCGGCTGCTGCGTTGCTGGAACCACCACCCAACCCGGCTGCCGCCGGTATCCTCTTGACCAACTGCACCATCACATCCGACGGAAACGCAACACCCGATCTCTCTTCCAAAAGTCGAATAGCCCTGACAACCAAATTGTCTGAATCACATGGAAGATCCCCCAACATTTCGGTCAGTTCGTGCCCCGATCTGCCAGCGCGTAGCCCCACCGCCCAACTAGACCGAAATTGAATATTTCCCTTTGAGTGACCATCAGCAGATGACAGACCATGCGTCGTACTTTTAGCTGGGGATCCGGGAACGTCGTCTTGTGCCATCTCAAATGGCTCGGTTCCCGAACAAAAGATCAGCGTATCAAATAAATCGACAGCTACCATCACCGTTTCAACATCGTGGAATCCGTCCGCCCGCCGAGCCAAAACTTCAAAATGAAGGTTGAGCTTCGCCGGTGTCTGGACGACAAGTGCTGATGGAGTGCGACGCAAAAACATACGAGTCAATCTCGATGCTGACAGCAGTAGTTCATTTTAGAGTTTAGAGTTGCTCCGGTCGTGGTCAAGCTGAGTTATCCACTGGTGTGCCGTGGGAGGGGCTCCAGCTCGTCACCTATTTCACGTTTCCGAGATCCCACAGATGTAGGAACAAAACGGACTAGCGGAACGTTACGATATCTACTAATTGTTATCGCTTTCCTCACTAGATTATTCCAGTTGTGCGCTGTGAATTGTATCACCAATCAAACTGTGGATAATACAGTGAGTTTCGTCCTGCTGTTTGTCTGACGTTTTTCACCTCACCTATCGGCATCGTGGCTCCCCTTTTCGGGCCCCTCTCCCTAGAATCTTCTCCTCATGTCCCAACCACCAAATCTTTTTCAAGATGCCACCGTCGTGGTACGAGGCCTACTGATGGGTGGGGCGGATATCATTCCAGGAGTCTCAGGCGGTACGGTTGCCTTAATTGTCGGCATCTACGAACGGTTGGTGACTGCCATTAGTCACTTTGACATGACATTGGTCGCTCATCTCCGACACCGCCGCTGGCAATTAGCGGCTCAACATATTGACCTGCGTTTTCTTGTCGCGCTCGGCATCGGCATTCTTCTGGGCGTTGTCTCGTTAGGCAGCTTGATGAATCATTTGCTAACGAGTGACATGCGCTCCTTCACCTTGGCGGCATTGTTTGGGGCGATCCTATCCACCTGCTGGCTGGTCGGTAAGCTGGTTCGACCTTGTCATGCGCTCGAGACTATCTTTTGTCTAGTTGGAGCAATAGCCGCGACGGCTCTCACTTTTTGGATCTCGTCGGCCACGACGAAGCACATTGAACCCAGCCATGGATTCCTGTTTTTCTGTGGGATGATTGGCATTTGCGCTATGATCCTCCCGGGTATCAGTGGAGCTTTGATTCTTCTAGTGTTGGGAGTTTACGTCTATTTGACGGACTATCTCAAAGCATTGCTTCACGGAAACCTCTCTGGAGAAGCGATCACAACTGTCATGATTTTTGGAAGTGGCTGTGCGATTGGGTTGCTTGTGTTTAGCAAGTTCTTGCGATGGTTATTGGAACATTATAAGTCAGTGACCATGGCCGTGATGTGTGGATTCATGCTAGGAGCCTTGAAAAAAATCTGGCCCTTTCAAACAGACCTGACACCACAGATTGAAGAAATCAAACACAAAACTTATCAACTGACAATGCCCACCACGGTCGATCAACACGTTATCCTTTGTGTCTTGTCTGCCGTATTTGGCTTTATCGCCATCCTCGGCCTGGATTGGGCGTCACGGAAACTGATGCTCCCAGTCGAATCGGTACGAGATCGCAGTGACGTACAGGAAAAGAATAGATAAGAGAACTCACCCACCCAACGCCGCACCCGACGGATCTCATGTCGTGGAGCGGTGCAAACCGCCCGGTCTTTGGCCAGATTCCAAGTCTCACATCGGACGGCTTGCGCCGTTCTGCTGCTACGCACGACCTATTCGGCCAACGTCCGATCCTTGATAGGAAAAGCAATGACCTCTTTTTTGTTCCTCAGCGTAATCTTGGCTGCTAATCCAGCTCCCGATCAAATCAAGCTACTAGAGACTTTTCGTGCCGAATTCATCGAGATTCATCCCGAAGTAGACTCCGAACAATTTCCTCAGACGTTTGCGATGGGAAGCACCACCAAGGGTGAAGACACGTCTCGGCCAGTTCACGAAGTATCACTGAACCATCGATTCTATATTGCCAAATACGAAATTCCACAAAATCTGTGGCAAGCAGTCGTTGGTGAGAACCGTTCTAAATGGAAAGGCCCACGAAACTCGGCAGAGATGCTTTCATTTGACGAAGCCGTTCAATTCTGTCGCCAAGCGACCTTGTTAATGCGTGCCGAAAAATTGATTAGCGAGGATCAAATCATTCGTTTGCCAACGGAAGCGGAATGGGAGTACGTCGCCCGCGCTGGTACTACAACTCGTTATTCGTTCGGCAACGACCCAGCAGCCAGCGATGCCTATGCGTGGCATGCAGGCAATGCGGCGGGAAACGACCCACCGGTGGGCGCAAAAAAAGCCAATCCGTGGGGACTGTATGATATTCACGGTTACCTGTGGGAGTGGTGTGCCGATGACTGGCACGACAGCTATCACGGCGCTCCCCGCGATGGCAAGGTCTGGGACGGAAACGGGCAAACCACTCACGGTGTGTTGCGCGGAGGCAGCTGGAAAGATACTGCCGATCAACTCACTTCTTCGTACCGACGTCGAGCCCCCAAGGAACTGCGCGACGATGCTGTCGGGTTTCGCTGCGTGCTGGCCGATACCATGTCCCACGACAAATAACCCTCACCGTTCCGACTCCGTTACGCATGCACTCGTTTTTTAAAGTAGGACAGGTCTAGAAGCCGGCCCTTTAGTATCAAATCTAAGGCCTTGAAGTGGTGCATGGGGAATCAATGGTCTTCCCAAGCCGTCTTACATTGTTTTTGAAACCGACTTGAAGTCTAAGTCGTATTTCAAAAATCGTTTTAGAAATGCAGCAGAGGTCTCCGGTCCCCTCGTTCTAGTTGTTTGAAACACGCTCTACGAACTTTTTCGCCACACGCTGGGATTCTGACCGTTTTTTAATGCACAGTCTGTCACTTACCTCCGTCATACATTTCCACGACATGTCTTTCTTACTGAGGCAACCGTCGTACCGAGATGGAAAGCATTCGGTTGGTTCGACCTACGTCACTAACGGGCTATGTCATCAAGACTCGGGGCAGGAGTCTCCGCTACAGATTTTCGGTCAGCAATACCTACGATTTTTTTAATTGGTCTAGTAACACAGCGACCAAGATAAGCAAACCAAAAACGACCATCTGCGTATAACTGTCGACTTTCGTGAGATACATACCGTTTCGAATCACAGCCAGGATAATAGCTCCGATCAATGTTCCCATCACCTTACCTTTGCCGCCAAACAAGCTCGTGCCACCCACCACCACCGCGGCAATAATTTGCAATTCGTAACCTACACCACTATTGGGATTTCCCACGCTGAACAGCGATGCTTCCATCACTCCACCCAATCCAGCCAACAACCCACAGATCACATAGACAAACAACAACACTCGTTTTACAGGTACTCCCGACAACCTGGCTGCTTCTAGGTTTCCTCCCACAGCATAGATGTAACGCCCCAACGCCGTATGTTTCATCAAAACATAAGCCACTAGGTACAACAGAACCATCAAAACAACCGGATTCGGAATACCAAACAAAAATGAACCAGCACCTAATTGATGGAATGCCGGTGAATCAATGTTGACTGGTGAAGGACCACCCGCAGCCTTGTAGGCAAACCCACGAGCGGTCTGCATGAGAGCCAACGTCACAATAAACGGCGGAATATTAAATACGGTGACCATGAAACCAGTAAACAGACCGATTCCAGCAGTCACTAATACGGCAACTAAACAGCTAAGGAACAGAATCCCCATGCAGGGTTCGTTTTCGCCAACCAGCAAGTGGACGACGCTCGCCACAAGGACACCGGAAAGAGCCATCAAACTGCCAACGGACAAATCGATCCCAGCCGTAATGATCACCATCGTCATGGCAATGGCAATGATCGCAGTCACCGACATTTGGTTTCCTACGGACAAAAGATTCCCACGAGTCAGAAACGTGGGCCAGGTATAGCTGGACGGTCGCAGCACCTGAACTTGTGACATGGAGGGAAATTGGCGAGCCATTTCCTGCAGACGGCGTTCGCCAAGCACGGGCCACTGCGACGTATAATAGTGTGTGGCAATTAAATCGAGCCGTATTTTTTGTTCACCACATTTCCGAATGTTCTCGACCACATCACGCGGCTCTCCAGAAACCGTTTTGAGTACCTTTACGTCCGCAGAAGCTAATCGTTCTTGAATTGCTTTTGCAAATGCCAAGTCAGCCTGGCTGGCACGTACCACAATCAAAACATGCGCCTGCGGGAACTTGTCGATAATGTGCTGTGCGACAGCTTTTCCCGAACCAGCATCCACCGGATGCTGGTCGCTGATGGTGGCTACGGAACAGAAAATAACCAGCAGCGCGAGCACCAACAAAGTGCCGTACTGGGATACGAAATTGGATTGCAAGAACGTTCTCATGGCATCATACCTCTCCACCCACTGCAAGATTCATAACATCGGTCTGAGTTGCCGCTGCCACGTCCTGAATCTCTCCTCTAACCCTGCCTTCATGCATCACCAAAATCCTGTCGCTCATCCCCAAAACCTCAGGAAGTTCAGAACTGATCATAAGGATCGCTTTACCGGCAGCTGCCAATTCATTCATCAGCATATAAATCTCATACTTAGCCCCGACGTCAATTCCTCGTGTTGGCTCGTCAAAAATGATCACTTCTGCATTACGCTGTAACCATTTCGCCAACACGACCTTCTGCTGATTGCCTCCCGAAAGCGTTTGTACTAGCTGTTCATGTCCTGTGATCTTGATATTCAGACCTTCCACATGTACTTGCAGCGCGTCGCGCTCACTGCGGTGATTCAACATTCCGAATCTCGAAAATTGTCCAAGATTGGGTAGTCCAAAATTCTCTTGCACCGATTGTTCAAGCACTAGTCCGTGATTCTTGCGGTCCTCTGTCAGCAAACATACGCCTGAGGCAATCGCTTCTCGCGGCTGTCGAGGCCTAAAAGGACGACCATCCAACTGCATACTCCCGTGTGTCGGCCGATCGGCCCCAAAGATTAATCGGGCCGTTTCCGTACGTCCAGCACCAATCAGCCCTGTTAGTCCGAGGATCTCTCCACGCCGAACGGACAACGACACATCTCGGACAGATCGACCTCGCGACAAGTTTCGTACCACCAAACGTTCTGGGCCGATATCGTGGATCTGTTTGGGGAATTCCTCGTCCAAAGTGCGACCCACCATCCACTCAATCAGTTGTTCGCGCTGCACGCTACTCATGGACCGAGTGGTAACCACTTCACCATCTCGCAACACCGTCACACGGTCAGCAATCTCAAAGATTTCGTCAAGCCGATGACTAATGTAGATGACTCCAATTCCCAATACCTGTAATTCACGAACAACCGTGAACAGATGCTTGACTTCTTTCAACGTCAACGCCGCACTCGGTTCGTCCATTACAATAATTCGCGCATCTAACAACAAGGCCTTGGCGATTTCTACAATCTGTTGTTGGGCCACCGAAAGGGAGCTGCACACAGCGTCCGGATCAATCGGCACACCCATGCGCAGGAACAATTGACCTGCTTGCTCCTTTTCAGCCGCTGCATGGACCCAGCGGCAAGCACCTCCTTCCTGACCAAGAAATAAATTTTCGCGAACGGTCAATTCGGGCACCAAATTAAACTCTTGATAAATGATGCCCACACCGGCTTGGCGTGCTTCCTGTGGATTAGGTATCGTCACCGGCTGGCCATCCAAAAAGATGTCCCCAGAGTCTGGCCGGTGCGCACCTCCCAGAATCTTAATGAGAGTACTCTTGCCCGCACCGTTTTCTCCCAACAATGCGAGGACTTCTCCGCGTGCCAGTTCAAGACCGACGTCCTGTAAAGCGCGGACCCCGGGAAAGGTTTTGTGAATCCCGCGCATTAAAAGCAGTTGTGGCTCGTCGGACACGGACAACCAGTGCGTACTAGAGTCGATGGAAGGTGTTCATGATGAGCTAACGGTTCAATGCAGATCGACGGCCTGGGAAGACCTATCGTAAGGGGTTTTTGACACCGCTTCTAGGTCAAACAGACCCCCGTTTACCTATCACCTACGTGTCAGCAAGCAGATAGCTTCGATGCTTCACGACAAGCCATCTGCGGCTGCGCTACCATCTGCTACCCGTCTCGAACATGCCAACCACTTCGGTTTGCCGTTACACGCATTCGTGACTTCGGCAACGAGGCACAAGATCATGGAATTCCACAATTACTCCACCGCCAATTCGGGATCTCGGTCGGCATCCTCTTTCAAATAAAGCTCAGTAGGGATTAACGTCACCTTTTCATATTCTTCACCATTCAAGTATTTCATGATGTTTCGCACTGTTAGACGTCCCATCTGGTCCGGAAATTGGATCGGATCCGCGTAAATCTTTCCTTCCAGAATGGCCCGTTTCCCGTCAAGTTGACCGTCAAAAGCCACGATCGTTACTTGATCCGTTTTGCCCGCTTGCTCCAAAGCAGCGTATGCGCCCAGACCTGAAGGATCATTGATGGCAAAGATGCCATCCAAATCAGGATTTGTTTGCAGGGCGGCCGCCGTGGCTTCGCGTCCCGGTGGACGCAAACCACCTCCATCTAAATCCGCAACGATTTCAATCTGACCCTCCTCAGATGACGCATTGTGCTGTTCAATCACCTCTAAGAATCCTTCCACTCGCAGGACACACGAGTTGGCCTGATGGAAGCTCAAAATCAGCACTTTACCACCAGCCTCTCCCAGCGCCTCAATCATAGCCTGGCCAGCCAGCCTGCCACCTTGGAAGTTATCGGTTCCGACATGCCCGGCAATCTCTACGTTTTCTGCTACGCATTGCAGGTCACAAGTAAACACTGGAATGCCCGCTTCATTGGCCCGCCGCATCGCAGGACCAAGCGACAGCCGGTCACACGGATTCACCACAATCGCCGACACACCCCGCGTGATGTACGTGTCGATTTGTTCCGACTGAGCCTTCACGTCACGGTTAGCATCGTCGACAACAACTTCGTAGCCATGTGACTCCGCCTCTGCAATCATGTTGTCGGCAATCACGGTGAAAAAAGGGTTAGACAGCGTCAATGCAGAGAAACCGATCACTCCCACCAAGGCTTGATTGCCGTCATCCGAAACGGTCGAACTTGCAGCGTTCGAGGAAGTACCGTTAGCTGTAGTTGCCGAATGGGATTCGCTGACAACCTCCGTATCACCCGGCTCGCCATCGATGTTCACCGTGACATCGACCTGATTCCGATGACACCCAACAACCATCAACAACAAGACTAGAAGTAGTTTTAAACACCCTGCATGACGGCCTTCTAAGTCAGTAGATCCCCAATCAACCGCTTCACGGATGACTCTGAAAGGCCTTCGTCCTTGCCTGCCAAAAGTTCTTGAAACCACTTCTAGTATCCATGCGTGTCGGCTACGGAAAAACATATTGAAACTCCTGAATTAGATAATTGTCCTCATCACCGAACAATGAAGGCTCGTTGCGTCACTCCGGACTGGCAAATTCCAAGACGGTAGCCCCGGCAATTGCCTGGTAATCCGCCACCGACATAATAACTGAATCTGTTAAGAGCCCCGCGTTAAACGCAATCTTTTCGTTCGACAATACGGAAGGATCCACGTGCAAATGAAACGGTAGAATCGGCGGCCCAAATGGCGGCACACTTCCGGGTACCAAACCTGTCCGTTCCAATAATTCATCCACCGTGGCGAAACGCAGTTTCTTTGCAGAAAAATGCTTCTTCATCGCGCTGGAGTTGATCTTTCGATGAGCACTAAGAACAAAAAGAAGAAACTCTTCATCGACCTTCATCAAGATCGCTTTTCCACCCACTTCAAGCGGTTCGCCACGCACTCGAGCGGCGTCTGCTGAAGTACGAGTGGGTTCGTGATGCACATGCCGGTAGGTGATTTTCTGTTGTTGCAGCCATTGGCAAATATGGGAGAAGACGTCGGTCATGCTTAGGATTCTCGCTACTTATCCCAGGGGATCGGATAACATGGCGGACTATAAGGAGTGTCAGCTTTGGACTGTAATTCGAGATGGGATATCAGCAACGAAGGGCTAATTGTGCTAACCGGAACCCAGCCCGACTCTGCACCACAATAAGCGTTGTCAACTTCGTATCGGTTTCCAGCTGCGATGATCGTTCGGACTGCATTGAGTGGTGTCCCCACAAAATCAACACCACGGATTAGCTCTTCACGACCATCCGGAAAAACACGCGAAGCCAGATTGATCTCACCCAAAAACGCCTGGAAATTATAGGACTCGGTTGCGGTTTCCCCTCCGGTTGCAGCTAGAATACGAATACCAAACGGAAGTTTCTGCCGCCGGACTTCTTCGATTAGCTTTTGCTTCATGGTCGCATCGGACAAACCATCGTGGCTTGTCACCTTGGTGATGGCCATACGACTGATGGTACGCTCATAATGTTCGTTGCGACCATGACCATTGGAAAGGTGTCGACGTGAGATTCCTGCTCGAGATGTCAAGAAACCTCGTAATACGCCGCGTGACACCAGTTCCGCATTTTGAGCAGCAACTCCTTCGTCATCATAAGCATAATGTCCCACCAACGAAGTACCATCAAATCGTTCGAGCGTCGGATTGTCTTCGATCGACAAATACTCGGGCAAGATGTGATTCCGCAGGCTATCACGAAATGTTTGGCCTTCTCCCGTATTGAGCAGACGATTGCCCTCCAATCGGTGTCCTAACGCTTCGTGGATAAGGAGTCCAGCAGGAATTGGGTCCAACAGCACCGGCCCCGCATACGATCGCAACGACGGTGCCACCGCCAATTGGTGAAGCGTATCGATGGTCTGCCGCATGATTTTTCGATACTGCCGTGCATTGGGCAAATCCTTCGGATCAGCAACAAAATGATTGATCGTCCAGCTAAGCGCATCGCCATTCTTTGAAAGCAACCACAAATAGCAAGTCAGAGCCCAATAGGGTTGGCATTGGACAATCAATGAGCCTTCCGTATTCACGAACACGCGCAATTGATTCAGTGCACGAAAACGCAGATTGGATTCTTTGACAGCCGAATAGTCGGCAACGACCGCCGACATCCTGGCTACAAACCTCCGCCAATAATCAACATCCACATCGGGGAGCTTGCGCCATTTCGCATACTGAACGCCTTCGAGTTTCTGAAAGGATGGTAAGCTCCGATTACGATCGAGAAACGTCAACTCATGAGACTTTTTCGCCGCCATTGACTCCACGGCCTCTCGATACCGCACCTCCGCCTGGCGCCATAACCCGTGACGAATCCCATCGGCTGATGTACCGAACGGGATGTGAATGTATTGGTACGAATCATCGTCTTTTGAGTTATCGTTCAGGCCTCCATCCTGGACTTGATCATTCCGATACGAACCGACTCGAACATCGCAAAAGCAACTGCGTCGCCTCTCATACTTGTCGTTCAACAGCGCGCCAAAACTCGCACCAATTTCCCAGATCTCCTCATCGCGAGTGAGGAAAGAAATATAGAAAGGACGAGGATGCTCGCCGCCACGTATTTGAGACATAGCCCGCTCGGCTTCGCTGCGCATCAACTTGGCCAACTGGGTAGCGTCAGATTTCTTCATAAGAGATCGCTAAAGTCCTAGTAAATTTAAGAATCAAAAGCAAAGACATTAAGAAAAAGAAAACAGAGATACACCACTCCGTTTTCTCTGCTACCTCCTGTTGAAATCTAGACGGTGCAGCGTTTCTCTAAGTGAAATACAGAACTTTCTTAGAGTCGTGCTCAACCTGGAGCGGGCAGCGAACTGGCTCCCATCAAGTACTCGTCAACCGCCCGCGCTGCACCACGGCCTTCATTGATAGCCCACACCACCAGCGATTGGCCACGACGGCAATCGCCCGCCGCGAATACACCTTCCACATTCGTCGCAAAGGGTCCGTGTTCCGCCCGAAACGTCTCCCAATTGCCTCGCGGATTCTGCATTTCGAGACCTAGCATTTCTCCTACCGTTTTTTCAGGTCCTAAGAATCCTGTGGCTAACAAAACCAGATCAGCCTCCCATTCTCGTTCACTTCCGGGAACCTCGCTGAAAGGCGCTTTGTCGCCTGGCTTCGTCCAATCCAGTTCGACCGTACGGATAGCTCGAACATGACCGTTGCCATCGTCCAGGAACTCTTTGGTGAGCACAGCATAGGCTCGTGGGTCCGCACCGAATTTGGCTTCCGATTCTGCATGAGAATAATCGACACGATAGATGCGAGGCCAAGTTGGCCAGGGATTGTCGGCCGCGCGCTCTACGGGTGGTTGATCCAGCAGCTCAAAGTTGGCCATGCTGGTACAGCCGTGCCGCAAGGAAGTCCCAATACAGTCCGCCCCTGTATCACCTCCACCAATCACCACCACGTGCTTATCTTTCGCCGAAATATAAGCCCCATTTTCCAATTCAGAATCCAGCAAGCTTTTTGTATTCCGAGTCAAAAATTCCATGGCAAAATGGATTCCATCTAACTCACGTCCTGGACAACGACCAACCGGATCGAAGGGACGTGTGGCACCCATAGCCAATACCAACGCATCATGATCGTTCATCAATTGCTGAGGATCGATGAACTGCACTTCGCAACCATTTTGCTGCATGATGTTGGTCATGTGGCCATCGGCAAAATCCTCAGGTTTTCCGACGTGGGCACAGGTAACAAATCGGACACCTTCTGCTTGCAACAAATCGACTCGTCTTTGGACCACATCCTTGTCTAGTTTCATATTCGGAATTCCGTACATGAGAAGACCGCCAATACGATCGGCACGCTCATAGACAGTGACTTCATGGCCCACGCTGTTTAACTGTGCAGCCGCCGCCAATCCGGATGGGCCAGAGCCCACCACGGCCACTTTCTTTCCGGTCTTGGTTTGTGGTGGGTGTGGCTGTACCCAACCTTCTTCGAATCCGCGATCAATGATGGCGTTTTCAATATTTTTAATGGTGACTGCTGGTTCGATGATGCCCAACACACAGGCTCCTTCGCAGGGAGCGGGACACGTGCGGCCTGTAAATTCCGGAAAATTATTGGTTTTGTGCAATCGGTCCAGAGCATCGCGCCAGCGGCCGTGATAGACCAGGTCATTCCATTCGGGAATCAAATTGTCGATTGGACAACCATTGTTGGACTGGCAGAAAGGGACGCCACAATCCATACAGCGCGCACCCTGAGTCTTCAAATGCGTTTCGACAGGCTCGGTAAAGATCTCTCCAAAATCCTTGACCCGTGCTTGTGGATCGCGGTACGGCACCACTTCCCGTTCAAACTCTTTGAATCCAGTCGGTTTTCCCATACAACTTCACCGTCAACCATGTGAGCCGAACATGGCAAAAAGTACTATTTGCAGGCCATTCAAGCACCATACGGCTCATGGCACCTGCCAGGGTTAATTTGACATCGAGGTCTAACTGGTGGCCGATTGTTCCTGTTTCATCTCTGCGAGCACGCGTTTGTAGTCAACGGGCATCACCTTTACAAATTCGGGACGAACTTCATCCCATCTCTTTAAGACGTCGTCTGCTACAGTCGATTCGGTAGCAGACAGGTGCATGGCGATCAATTCACGGACTTCTGCAATGTCTTCTTCTTGATCGAGGTCTTCTAGTTCGACCATGCCCAAATTGCATTGCATGCGAAACGCATCTCGGTTGGGCGCCCAAATGTAGGCAATGCCACCGCTCATGCCGGCCGCAAAATTACGGCCGGTGGGCCCCAAGATCACCACACGTCCACCCGTCATGTATTCGCATCCGTGATCACCTATGCCTTCGATCACAGTCCTTGCGCCGGAGTTACGTACGCAAAACCGTTCCGCGGCACGACCACGGAAATAAGCTTCACCACTGGTGGCTCCATAGAGGCAGACGTTACCAACAATAATGTTCTCCTCAGCATCAAAGGTACTTTGCCGTGGAGGATAAATCACCACGTGCCCTCCGGACAAACCTTTCCCAACGTAATCGTTGCCGTCCCCTTCGAGTTCCAAGGTGACGCCGCGAGCCAAAAAGGCTCCAAAACTCTGTCCGGCCGATCCGTTCAACTTGATGTGAATCGTATCGTCAGGCAAACATGCTTCGCCATAACGTTTGGCAATATTGTGGCTCAGGATAGTACCTACCGTACGGTTGATATTCACAATCGGCAAATCAATCCGCACGGACTCACCATTCTCCAATGCCGGTTTCGCCAATTCAAGCAGTTGGTTATCGAGAGCCTTATCCAGTCCATGGTCCTGCTCACGCTGACAGTACACACCAACTCCATCATGCGGCTTCACCACCTGTGTCAGGATAGGACTTAAATCGATGCCATCTGCTTTCCAGTGTCGAATGGCGTCGTCGGCCTCCAATAAGTCCACACGCCCAATCAACTCGTTCATCGTTCGGACACCCAATTGAGCCATGACTTGCCGTGCTTCTTCCGCAACCATAAATAAATAGTTCACGACATATTCTGGCTTGCCAACAAATTTCTTACGCAACTCCGGATCTTGCGTTGCGATACCGACAGGACAAGTATTCAAGTGGCACTTGCGCATCATGATGCAACCAAGCGTAATCAAGGGAGCCGTTGAAAATCCCATCTCTTCAGCACCGAGGATCGCTGCGATGACAACATCTCGACCTGTTTTGATCTGGCCATCTGTTTGCAGAACAACTCGTGAACGAAGATCATTCAACACCAAGGTCTGATGTGTCTCGGCGATACCCAGTTCCCAAGGTAATCCGGCGTGTTTGATACTCGTCAAAGGCGACGCTCCCGTCCCACCGCTGTCGCCCGAGATAAGAATATGGTCGGCAAACCCCTTCGCAACGCCCGCTGCGATCGTACCAACACCAACCTCGGAAACAAGTTTAACACTGACTCGAGAGGACGAATTTGCATTCTTCAAGTCGTGAATCAGTTGTTTGAGGTCCTCGATCGAATAGATGTCGTGATGAGGTGGTGGACTGATCAGGCCGACTCCCGGAGTCGAATAGCGAATTCTGGCGATATTTTTATCGACCTTACGACCCGGCAACTCACCGCCCTCTCCGGGCTTGGCTCCCTGAGAGATCTTGATTTGTAGCTCATCCGCATTCGTCAAATACCAAATGGTCACACCGAACCGTCCCGATGCCACTTGCTTGATTGCGGAACGCTTGGAATCACCATTTGGCAATGGCTCAAAACGAACTGGATCCTCGCCACCTTCGCCGGTGTTGCTTTTGCCGCCCAAGCGATTCATGGCGATTGCCAAGGTTTCATGGGCTTCGGCCGAGATTGACCCAAAGCTCATCGCACCGGTACAGAACCGTTTTACGATCTCTTCGACAGGCTCGACTTCGTCTAGAGAAATCTGCTCGTCCTGTGGCAACTGGCGAAACTGAAGCAAACCACGCAGTGCACAACGAGTTCGCGCGTCTTCGTTGGCGTATTTGGAAAAACGCCAATATGCGTCGGCATTATTATCACGGCCGGCTACCTGAATATCAGCAATCGAAGTAGGGTCCCACATATGACGTTCGCCTTCTGCACGCCAATGGAACTCACCCGGATTGGGCAACCCCAACGGTTCATTATTTGACGTGTGCGGATAGCCCACCGCATGTCGCCGCAGCAATTCTTCTGCTAACACGTCAAAATCGACACCTTGAAGCCGGCTGGCGGTCCCCGCAAAGCAACGGTCCATCACTTCGTCGCGCAAACCGACCGCCTCGAAAATCTGTGCACCTTTGTAAGAGTGCAAGGTGGAAATCCCCATCTTAGCCATCACCTTGAGCATGCCTTTGGCGACCGCTTTGCGATAATTTGCTACGATCTTGTTGTCGTCTGGGTTCTGATCGCTAAGCAACCCATCTCGGCGAGCCTGCCAGAGTGATTCGAAAGCCAGGTACGGATTGATGGCATCTGCGCCAAAACCGATCAACAAACAATGGTGATGGACTTCACGAGCTTCACCCGTCTCCAGGATGATGCCAATACGAGTTCTTTTGGCAAGACGAACAAGGTGCTGGTGTAGCGCACCACAGGCCAACAATGCACAGACAGGTACATTTTCCTCGGACACATTGCGATCCGACAACACAACTAAACTGTATCCTTCGTCAATCGCTTGTTCGGCCTCACGGCAGATTCGATCCAGAGCTTCAATCAAACCGGCCTTTCCTGCCGAGCGCGGCCATGTGATGTCGATCGTCCTGGCTCGCCATCCACGATGGTCAATGTGCTGTAGGGCCGCCATTTCTGCGTTGGTCAGGATCGGATGAGGTATCATCAGGCGGTGTGCATGTTGCTCGGTACTCTCCAGCAAATTGCCTTCCGGCCCAATGTAACACTCCAGCGACATGATGACCTCTTCACGAATCGAATCGATTGCTGGGTTGGTCACTTGTGCAAAGAGTTGTTTAAAATAGTCGTATAGCATCCGTGGCTGGTCAGACAGACATGCCAACGCAGAGTCGTTGCCCATCGACCCAACTGGATCACGCAAATCTTCGACCATCGGCAATAGCATGAATTGCATGGTCTCGACGGTGTATCCAAAAGCTTTCATGCGATTTAAGAGCGTATCAGGGTTGAAGCCATGCGACTCGCTTTCGGTTTGTAGATCGGCTAGCACCATTCGTTGGTTCCTCAACCAATCCGCATAAGGCCGACGGGAGGCCCAGTCCGTTTTCAATTCCTCGTCAGGAATAAGTCGTCCTTGTTCGAAATCGATCAGAAAAATTTTGCCGGGCTGTAGTCGCCCTTTGTGTTTCACATTGGCTGGATCCACAGGAAGTACACCCACCTCGGACGCCATGATGACACGGTCATCGTGAGTCAGATAATAACGGCTCGGTCGCAATCCATTGCGGTCAAGCACGGCACCAATGTAATGTCCGTCGGTAAAAGCTATCGAAGCGGGCCCATCCCAAGGTTCTTGCAAACAGGAGTGGAATTCGTAAAAGGCCCGCTTGTCGTCCGACATCGACTCATGGTTCTGCCACGCTTCTGGAATCATCATCATGACGGCTTCCTGCAGCGTTCGCCCCGTCATCAACAGGAATTCCAAGGCATTGTCGAACGTCCCTGAATCAGAACAATCTGGCTCAACCACCGGAAACAACTTTGGCAACTCGTCACCAAACAGCTCACTTGCCATCACGCCCTCGCGGGCAGTCATCCAATTAATATTGCCACGCAACGTGTTGATCTCACCGTTATGGCTCATAAAGCGATTCGGCTGAGCGCGGTCCCACGAAGGAAACGTATTCGTGCTGAAACGCGAGTGAACCATTGCCAAATGCGTCGTATAATCCGGATCTGTCAGGTCGGGGAAGTAGGGCAAAAGTTGATGAGGAGCCAACATGCCCTTATAAATCATCACTTTGGAAGACAAGCTGCAAATGTAAAACAACTTGGCTTGCTCCAGACTACTGTCGCTACGCAACTGATGACTGGCTCGCTTGCGGATCAGATAGAGTTGCCGTTCAAAGGCCTCAGAGTCCAAGTTATCCGCTGCTGTAATGAATAACTGCTCGATGGCCGGTTCGCTCGCTCGAGCCGTCGGACCAACGTCAGCACCGTCCGGGTCCACCGGAACCTTGCGCCACCCCACCAATCGTTGACCTTGTTCGGCTACGATCTGTTCCACGACCGCTCGACATCGTTCACGCTCAGCTTCGATACGTGGCAAAAACACCAACCCAGCAGAGAATCGTCCGGCATCGGGCAGCTCTTGGTTCCACTCGTCTCGCGCAACCTTGCGAAGAAAATCAAGCGGTAACGCCGTAAGGATGCCCGCACCGTCTCCCGTGTTCGGTTCACAACCACAGGCACCTCGATGATCCATGCTCTGCAACACCTGATCGGCATCAAGCACCATCTGGTGGCTACGCTCGCCACGAATGTGCGCGACGAAACCGACTCCACAGCTGTCGTGTTCAAAGGCTGGGTCGTAAAGTCCCGTTTTGTTGGGAAGAGTCCATGGTTTACGCATTGCCATCTCCATGAGTGGACGGATACTCGATCGCACGATGACGATCGGCGATGCAACAATCAGACACACGGCCGTTGACTCGGGTCGTCTGATCGCCACTGTTAGATTGTAGGTGCTGAATGAATCGACTCGCTGTGGCTCCAAGTGGACGCCCACGACGGTGGACAATCCCCACTGGACGGATCATGCAAGGATCGACAAGACTGATTGCCACGAGCGCTCCGGAATCCACTTCACGACTTACAGATGGTTCCGGCAAAATTCCGAACCCAGCATTCGCGCCAAGCGCCTCCTTAATCGTATTGATATTGTCGAATTCCATCGCTAATTCGACTTCGACACCAGCCAGAGCCAAAGCCTTATCAATCTCGCGTCGGATGCGCAATTCGCGATCAAAACTCACCATTCGCAATCCCGCCAATTCAGACAACTTAATCTGCGACGCAGCGGCCAGTGGACTGTCGGGCGAACAGACGACCACCATGGCTTCTTCCCGCCAAGCGAGTGCTTCAATGGTTCGAGAAGATTTGGCGTAGCTGACAATTCCCAAATCGGCTTGATCATTTTCAATCATCTCGTAGACGCGAGGTGGATGTTGGTAATCGATACTGACGTCCGCCTTGGGATGTGAATCCAAAAAACCATCCAAATAAGTTTTGAATTGACCAAAATGCACGGAATAAATGGCAGCCACTCGTACGCGCCCCGCAACTTCCTGGTGGAGCGTCCGCACCTCGTCTTCCAGAGCCCGAAATCGACCCACCAGGTTACGGCATCCGTCGTAGTAGACCTCGCCAGCCGTGGTCAAAACCAACGGCCGCTTCGACCGGTCAAATAACTTAACACCCAAATAATCCTCCAACTGGTGCACGATTTGGCTGGCCCCGGATTGGGAAATCCCATTCTCATCAGCAGCCCGCGAAAAACTCCGCCGTGCCACGACATCACAAAAAACTTTGAGCGACTTGAGATGCATACTCTGCGTCCCAATGTGATTTACACACTATGAATAATTCGAATATGACGCTTAGATAAGATTAATAGCGAACATATCAAACTAGCGAGCTGCCAGCCGACCGTCAAGCGGCCACGTTGAGAGATGGCTAGAACCACAAAGCCGAAGGTGAAGGCTCCTAAACGCCAGAAACCATCTATTCATTAAGGTTTCTGTTCGCGGCGGTCGCTACGCTCACAGGGAGGAGCGTAACCCCATCCGCCCGCTGGCAACAAAAACGAACAAAATTCACCACCGTTCGTTCCACGAGGAACCCAGCGTTGCGTCATCCTGAACGTAGCGACAAATCGGAGAGCTGGACACTCGCACTGAGATGCATCGAAGAATGACACACCTCCGCTAGCCACTTACTCACTAGATTGCCCTCGACACAACTATTCGACGGTACCCAGCTGGCCTTATTCGACTTTGCTGGGAGTATATGCGTGATCGCGTTTGCGCGTGACTGTCGCAGAGAGGATCCTGTCGGGCGGCGGCTGGGCCGAAAACGACTGGGGATCGATCCGATAAAATTTCGCCAACACCTCGAAACCTTCGATAACACGCCCAAAAACGGTGTGTCGTCCGTTCAAATGTGCTGTGGGGACGAAGGTAAGAAAGAATTGCGACCCGCCAGTATCTTGGCCCGCATGTGCCATGCTAAGCGAGCCACGAAAATGCTTACGGGTTTCAGGTTTGTGACATTCACAAAAAATCTTGTATCCAGGGCCACCTTCACCAGTTCCGTCAGGACAACCTCCTTGGGCCATGAAGTTTTTCAACACCCTATGAAAAGTAAGATTGTCGTAGAAACCTTGTTCCACCAAGCTGATAAAATTGCCCACCGTTTGGGGAGCTTCGTTTTCGAAAAGTTCGATCGTGATCTCACCTCGGGAAGTTTGCAACGTAACCCGCGGCAAGTCATCCGCAGCTGCTTCGGATTCCCGGGTGCGTGACTCCTCTTCCCACAGCTTCTTATACTCGGCCACAATTTCCACAAATCCACTTCCCAAGCTACTTAGCTCGCCTTTTCCCTGAGCCACACGCAAGTATTGCTCAGCGTGCTCAAAGTCGTTCGTGCAAAAGGCAACGACACCCGCCAGATCATAGATACCTTTTTCGTCACATTGATTTTCCATCATCAATTTTGTTAGTTCGGCAGCTGGCTCGTAGTCGTCTCGGGCGACGTCGTCCTGTACCATACTGAAAAGTAGCCGAGTGACAGTTCGATCCCGATTGGGGGCTGCGGCGTATTGGGCCACCGCCGCCGCCCGTAAAATAGGCACT
>JAKVBZ010000031.1:0-10047 GCA_022448645.1 Pirellulaceae bacterium | reverse complement strand
AACGACCAAAGCTCTGTGACGCTCGGCGATTTCCGACAAAGCATCGTCTTCCGCATCATCAAACTCCTGCCGCACTTCCCGAAGTTTCCCTAACAGCGTTTTCCACTGTTCAAATACGTCTGCAAACGGAGGAACATTCGTTTCTGTAATCTCAGGAGCCGCATCCTCAGCTGACGACTCTTCCGTAGAGGCTTCGTCTGTAGAGGCTTCGTCTGTAGAGGCTTCGTCTGTAGAGGCTTCTTCTGTAGAGGCTTCTTCTGTGGCCGCCTCTTCTTGAGCCTGAACAACCGGAATAGTGAGCGTCAAGATTGCCGGCAGTGTAATCCAGGCAGCCGAAACATAGGATAGGACAAAAAAACGTGTCAGACGGGTCATTTTTGGGTTCCTTGCAGATTACTTACGTGTTATTGGACCAGATGATACCTTGTAGCTATGGGCAACTCCAGTACCGGTTTCCTAACTGGAGTCAAACTAGAATCGTGCACCTATCACGATTCTGGGCAAAAACAGACGAAATATAATACTAGCTTGTCGATAACTGTCATCGTTACCAAGGCAACGTATTGTATACGCATCCAGACAAGATTGGGGTCGGTTATCAGCGCAAAACGGCGAGGGGGAAGCAGCAAACGATCTAGCCCGAACTCGGGACGCCGTGTCATGACACACGATCTCAAGATCGTGGGGGGCCGGTTCCGAGGTCGCAAGCTGGCCAGCACCGACGATTCGCGTGTTCGTCCGATGAAAAATCGAGTACGTGAGGCCGTATTCAACCTGGTCGGCCCTGACGTCAAGAACATGCACGCTCTAGATCTATTTGCCGGGACGGGTGCACTGGGCCTGGAGGCTCTCAGCCGTGGTGCGGATCGGGTCACCATGATCGAGCGCCACTTACCAACGGCCCAAGTCATTCAGGAGAACGTGAACTTGCTCCAGGTCAAAGACCGCAGTGAAATCGTTACTTCTGACGCTTTCTACTGGCTCCAATATGAATGGCAACCTGGCGAAACCTGTTGGCTTGTCCTGATAGCGCCACCCTATCGCTATTTCGTCGAGCGCACCGAGGACATGATGAATCTGATCCAACAAATCTTAGATCGAGCAAATCAGGATAGCATGGTGGTTGTGGAATCGGACGAGCGGTTTGACACTGGACAGCTTCCCAATCTTGAAACCTGGGACGTGCGTCAATACCCACCGGCGACCGTCTGCCTACGTCGCTTATAGGCCACAAATTCACCTAACCTACTACTCTGAAAAAAGATACAACTTGACGCTTACCGTCCGAAAGAGCTAGACTCGGCGCTGCTCGAAAGAGTGTATCACTGGGCGAGAGCATGACGTCATGCACAAGGTAATCTGTCGTCCCCGAAGGTCCTATTCCGACTGACACCGTTTCGGGTCCAGCTGACATCGTTTCGGACTGGCATTTGGGCGTTGTTGTTCCCGGCCGGTCACGCGACGGTTATATTATCTTGGTAGTGAAGCATGAAGATTCTCTCGGCGCGGAGGAGTGGCCGTAGGATGGCGACCAGATAAGCTGCATTGACAGCCCTGAAGCCAACTTTGGTTTCAGGGTTTTTTATTTTTTTGCCTTAGCACGGCCAGCCAGTTTCTCACACCAAACCAAGAAGCATTCGAACCGTTGCCATGTCATCGATCCAGATTTATGACACCACATTGCGAGACGGCACTCAAGGCGAGGGCATCAGTTTGTCTCTTCAGGACAAGCTGTTGATCACTTCTCGGCTGGACGACATGGGATTCGACTATGTCGAAGGCGGCTATCCGCTATCGAATGAAAAAGATGTTGAATACTTTCGTAGAGTCCAGCAATTGAATCTTAAACACTCGAAGGTATGTGCCTTTGGGATGACTCGACGCAAAGGAATCCGCGCAGCAGACGACCCTGGAATGCAAGCGCTCGTCGACTCACAGGCACCCGTGATTACATTGGTGGGCAAGACTTGGGATTTTCACGCAACTGAAGTTCTCCGAGTGTCACTCGAAGAGAATCTACAAATGATTTCAGACAGCGTGCGTTTCCTGATCGACTCATCGCGCGAAGTGATCTACGATGCAGAACACTTTTTCGACGGCTGGAAAGCCAACCGCGAATATGCAGCACAGACGATTCGCGCAGCAGCGGAAGCAGGCGCCCAGATCATCGTCTGCTGTGACACCAACGGTGGAAGTCTGCCTGAGGAAATCACTCGTATTGTAAAAGAAGCCAGAGAAGCAATTGCATCGCTCGACGTGGCCTTTGGTATTCACTGCCACAACGACTGTGATTTGGCAACCGCCAACTCGCTAGCCGCCATCGACGCTGGTGCGATCCACGTTCAGGGAACGATCAATGGCTTCGGAGAACGTTGTGGCAACGCAGATTTGATAGCCCTCCTCTCCAACTTGGCTCTCAAGAAAAGCGGTTATGAAGTACTGGGAAACCGTGGAACCGACCGACTCACACAACTTTCTCGGTTTGTCTACGAGGTAGCCAACCTGCATCTGCGCAACAACCAACCGTTTGTCGGACAAAGTGCTTTCGCCCATAAAGGAGGCATGCATGTGCACGCCATCTCACGAGCCGCAGAATCATACGAGCATATCGATCCTGGCCTCGTTGGCAACGAACGACGAATTCTGGTCAGCGAATTATCGGGTCGCTCCAACATCGTTGCACTCACCACAAAACATCATATTCAACATGACAGGGAGTTGATGGACTCCATCCTGGCCCGTGTCGTCGAGCTGGAAAACCAAGGCTATCAATTCGAAGCCGCAGAAGCTTCGTTTGATCTCTTGGTCAAACGTTGCGCTGGCACGTTTACTCCTCATTTCGAACGGATCAAGTATCACGTCGATGTCGAACACGTCGATCGGCTTTGTACAGCATCTGACGATTCGGATGCTCAACCGCCATCCAGCAACCATTCGTCGCATCTGACCGATCAACAGTTGGTCACCGAAGCCACGGTAAAATTGCGTGTCAAAGACGAAATACGTCACGAGGTTGCCGAAGGTGACGGCCCCGTAAACGCTTTGGATGCCGCCGTCCGCAAAGCTCTCCATGGAGCGTTTCCAAACTTAGCGACAATGAGGCTTGTCGACTACAAAGTCCGCGTCGTTAATTCCGAAGCTGGCACGGCTGCCCGAATTCGCGTGATGATCGAAAGCGCTGACGACTCTGATGTCTGGGGCACGATCGGTGTCAGTGAAAACATCATCGAAGCCAGTTGGTTGGCGCTCGTTGACGCCATCGAATTCAAGTTGTACAAGGATGAGCTTGTCTAAAGTGAGTTCCCAGCAACAAAACAACATCTGAGACCCTCCTAGACCTAGATCACTGAGACCTGCCGATGTCGGACAACCCAACCGTCCACGAAATCCCCAACCGCTTCGACCACAACGAAGCTCAACCACGCCTCTACGCCACCTGGGAACAAGCTGGCCAGTTCCACAGCGAACCTGACGAGTCGCGTGAGCCGTTTACAATCGTCATCCCACCACCCAACGTGACAGGCGCGTTGCATCTGGGACACGCACTGAACAACTCATTGCAAGACATTGTGATTCGCTTTCGTCGCATGCAAGGCATGAACACACTTTGGATGCCTGGTACCGACCACGCCGGCATCGCGACACAAGCGGTTGTCGAACGGCGATTGCTCGAAGAAGAACAAAAGTCACGACATGATCTAGGAAGGGAGAAGCTAGTAGAACGCATCTGGCAGTGGAAAGACCAATACGAAAAACGCATCATCGGCCAACTCAAGCAAATGGGCTGCAGCTGCGATTGGGAACGCACACATTTTACGCTAGATGAAGTCTGCGCAGCAGCGGTACGCCGCACCTTTTTCGATCTATTTGAGAAACAATTGATTTATCGGGGCAAACGACTGGTCAACTGGGATACCTACCTGCAAACTGCCGTCAGTGATGATGAAGTTTTTCACGAAGCGGTCCAGGGCCATTTTTGGCACATTGACTATCCCGTCGTGAACCCCCAGTCTGGCGAACCAGAACGTGTCACGATCGCAACCACGCGACCCGAAACCATGTTGGGTGACACCGCCCTGGCCGTGCACCCAGACCCAGCCGGGGCACTCGACAAAATAGAAGCCGATCTACAACAAAAGTTGGCAACGGCGGCCGCCAAAGATCGTGAGGCACTGACCAACCAGCTGGAAAATATTCAAGAGCGACGTCGGTCCATGCTGCCCCATCTGGAATTATTGCGTGACATGGCACTCGACGGCCGACACGTCCTGCTTCCCTTACTGGAACGTGAGATTCCGCTGGTGGCTGACGTGTGGGCCAAACCGGAAATGGGAAGCGGCTGCGTCAAAATTACGCCTGCCCACGACCCCAACGACTACGACGTGGCTCAGCGCTGCCATCTCCCCATGATCAACATTTTGAACTCCGATGGAACACTGAATGAAAATGCGGGACCTTATGCCGGCTTGACCGTTTCCGCCGCACGTGAACGGGTCGTTAACGATCTACAACAACACGATCTAATGGGAGAAATCGAAGATCGAGAAATCGACTTGGCACATTCCGATCGTAGTAAGACTCCCATAGAACCCTACCTGGCGGATCAATGGTTTGTCCGCATGAATGAATTAGCACAATCCGCCATGGATGCCGTCACCGATGGCCGCGTCAAAATCATTCCTCCCCGATACTCCAAAGGCTATCTGGATTGGCTTGGAGAGAAACGAGATTGGCCAGTTAGTCGACAACTGTGGTGGGGCCATCAAATCCCCATCTGGTCACAAACGTGTCCTGACTTGGACACTCGCCAAAACCTGACCACCGCGCTCGAACAAGATCCTGAATTCGCCAACGGACGAATTTGTTACCACATTGATATCGATCCTGAAAACAATTCTCGCGCTACCATACACGTCAGCATCTCCGAAAAAGATCCTGACTTGGAAGCGCGCATCGAACAACAAGGCTTTCACCGCGAAGAAGATGTGCTGGACACCTGGTTTAGCTCGGCACTCTGGCCGCATTCCACTCTCGGCTGGCCAGAACAAACACCGGAACTGGCCTACTACTACCCAACGAGTGTCTTGATCACCAGTCGAGACATCATCACATTGTGGGTCGCCCGAATGGTGCTTACCGGTTTGAACAATATGGGAGACATCCCTTTTCATAAAGTCTTCATTCATCCAAAAATCCTGGACGGTTACGGCGAGACCATGTCCAAGTCCAAGGGGAATGGCGTCGACCCATTGGATGTCATCGAGAAGTTCGGCGCAGATGCCTTGCGATTTGGACTCGCACATCTCACCACAGAAACTCAAGACGTGCGCATGCCGGTGCAGTTCGAATGCCCACATTGCCATGCTTTGATTGAGCAAACGCGAGAAAATCGGACTTTGCCACGCATTGAATGTACGAAATGCAACGAAGCTTTTTCGACACAATGGGCAGAGGCATCCGAAGACCAACAATTGCCTCGCGGTGCCGTCGTTAGCGAACGTTTCGAACTCTCACGTAATTTTTGTAACAAACTTTGGAACGCCACTCGCTTTGCCCTGTTAAAATTGCCTGGGTATGAACCGGGAACTATCGACGAACAAGATCTTAGGTTGGAAGACCGCTGGCTGCTTAGTCGACTTGCTACCGTGACGGGCGAAGTGACATCGGCACTCGAAGAATATCGCTACTCAGAAGCGGCGCGGGCCTTGTATGAATTCTCGTGGGACGAGTTCTGCAGTTTCTACATCGAGATGGTTAAAGGGCGATTGGGTGAGGATGTCGACCCCAAAGTCAAACTCACCGCGCAACGAGTCTTGGCTCATGCACTGGATACGCTCATGCGGCTGCTTCACCCCATGATTCCGTTCATCACCGAAGAGATCTGGCAGTTGCTGGGACAAGCAGCGCCTCAACGAGGCTTACCAGAGTCCTCCACAGCCGCTGCATCCATCATGGACGCACCCTGGCCGGTCGTGACTCAGAATCATATCGACAGCACCAGCGAAACACGATTTTCCGTATTCCAACAAGTGCTGAGTGCCTTGCGTGAAATTCGCAGCCGGCAAAATCTCGCCCCGCGAAAGTCCATCCAATTCTCCGTTCGGTGCGATCAGAGCACCGCCGAATTGCTCGATCAACTTACCCCCTACTTCGAATCCATGGCGAGTGCCGCACCATCTGGCTGGGGCCCTGATGTGGAACCGCCTACAACACGTGCACATGTCCAGGTCGATCAGCTCGACGTCTTTGTGGATCTGGCCGGCCTGATTGATATTGCGGCAGAGCACAAGCGGGTTGCCAAAGAACTGGACAAAACGGTCAAAATGGCCGAAGGAAAAAGGAAGAAGCTGGACAATGCTAATTTCGTAGAACGTGCACCCCAGGATGTCGTTCAGCGCGAACGAGCCAGCCTCGAGCAAATGGAAAAACAAATCGCTTCGCTCCAGGCCGACCTGGCCAAGCTGGAACCGGATAACAACTAGCCGCAGGCATGGATTTAACCGTATAATACAAACGGCATCGCAAACTGGCGGAAACGCCAGCGGCGAGGAATCGATCACAACAATAATCGGGCGTCACGGAAAGGGTCCATATGCCGGTGCAGATGGCATTGTCGCGCATTATCATCAGCGAGATCAATGATCAGCAGGTAATCTACCTCAAGGAAATCGACGGGGAGCGGACTTTTCCGATTTTGATCGGGATTTTCGAAGCGACCAGTATTGATCGACGCGTCAAAGAGTTTCAGTCGCCACGACCGCTCACTCACGACTTGCTGGTCAACACCGTAGAACAACTGGGGGCCGAACTGGATAGTGTGGTCATCAGTGAATTGCGTGATCACACGTACTATGCCAAGTTACGTGTTCGGCAAGAGGGTGGATTGGTTGAGATTGATTCGCGACCTTCGGATGCCATCGCGGTCGCAGTCACCTGCGAACCACCTCTGCCAATTTATGTCGCCGAAGAAGTGCTCGAAGATTTGATTGATTAAGTCGTGGTTTACGGTAGTTGTTTTATAAACCGCGTCAAGCGCGCATCGAGCATTGCCAAGTCTTTGCCAAAAATATCTGTAAAGTCTTTTTGACGCTGCGTAGCGGTGTACTCTTCAAACGGCTTTCGCGAAGCCGTTTTTTGCAAATAGGCCCCGTATTTGCGCGGCTCCAACTCCGCCAAGAAAAATGTCAATGCCCAAGCTTCTGCGTAAGCAATGTCAGGCTGGCTCTCAAACATGCGATCGTAAGTGATCATTTGCACGAGTCGTGAAAGATTGTGGCCTTTCTGGTATCGCCGGAATCCTTGAAGTCGCGCGCGATGGATACGATCAGCCCTCTCTCGATAACGCTGTGGATTCCAAACTCCGCGAGCCTCGAACATGGTGGCCAAGCCTTCTGCTACCCAACGAGGCGTGTAGCCGAATCGACTGTGGATCCGAGTATTGTTGGCGGTTTGATGTGTTGCTTCGTGAATAATCGTTTCGCCGTTGGTAGTCCAGTCGACGCTCGATTGTCCTGCTGTCGTGTCGTACAACAAAATACGATTACTGGTCAGTGAATAATATCCCAAGTAATTCTTGGCATTCAGCCCGTCTGCAGTGGCATACCGCAAAAAATCCTCTTGCCGATGGAAAACGACTGCCACGAGTGGAAATTGAGGTTCGGCAGGCAGAATACGACGCGTTCGGAAGTAGTGAGTAAAATTTCGATAAAGTTCTTCGAATCGGTCAGCCCAAACATCACGCTGACCTCGAGGATGAACCACCAGATAGTGGCCGGTGCCTGACACATCAAATCGCCTGCCAAATTCCCGGTACAACGAAGCACGCATTTCGTTCGCTGTATAGCTGTAGAAGGAATTGGACGTCGTTCGCACGTTCTTGGCATGTTGAGGATTGAAAATCTCTAATTTGCCATCACGCGCAAGCAAACACATCTCCTGGGGATTCCACAACAAAGGATTCCCTTCCAGACGCTTGCCATGAATGTCTATGCTAAGTGTCTTGCTGCCATGTACTGAAGCGCATATGACGCTCAACAGTATGGCCGTCACGACGCAATCAAGACATTTCCGGCGTACCATGATCCCTACTCCAAGGAATAAACAAGTAGTCGATACGGGAGGAAGAGACACAGCTTATATTGGTAGGATAGAGCAAATACTCACACTGCCGAAACTTCGGTCGCGCTTTGTTTTATGTCAAAACGGATCCCTGTATTTGCTTTTCCCTGGAAGCATTTGCGCAGTTCTGCCAACGACCTTCGCGACTTCAGTCCGACCTAAGTGAAAGATTGGGGCTGGAAGAAAACACACAAAGAACCAAGTCTTGGGGGAATCGCCTCTAATCAAACTTAGAATATGCCGCCTCCAAATGACAACAACGGTTAGCCGAACTCCGAGTTGGCAAGCCTTCGATTTCCGTCCAATCGTCTATGTTTTCCGTTATCAACCGAAGGCATCGCCGTTTATTCAACGTTCCAAGAATCAAAACGGGTATTCCTGGAACGATCGCTACGACACTCATAAAATATCGAAACAACACTGGCCGGCACGATTGAGTGCCCGGTCGGCTGCACTGTTGAGATTTTGAGACTAAGCGTGGTATGGTCAATTTTTTTGGTTACGTGACTGCCATTCGCAAAGGAATAGTAAATGATTGCAGCATGGATTCTCTGTGGTGCGTTGGTCGCGACACAGGAAGATGTGACGCAAGAACGCGAATTGGCCAGCCAGGTTCGACGCCTTGTGCGCCAACTAAATCACGACGCGGTGGCTCAACGTAACGCTGCATGAAAAATACAGGGAAGATACGGGCCAATCTTCGGATGAACTGAGACACCGTTTGGCTTGGCAATGAATGTGACTGAACAGCTGACCGACAGTACTCACGGGCACCCAGTGCTGAAAAAGGAGTTGATCTGGGGGTTTCTCTCGCGCCACCATCCATCGAATGCTTCCAGACGCAGCATCGCAGCAAAGGCCATGTGGTTGTTGTCTCCATGATGGCCTGTAGAATGAGAATGCCGTCAGGAAACTGGCCAAGAATCATTGCTTTCGCTCTCGGAGATAATGTGGCAACTTTGGAAGCCACCCAGCGACAGGCTTTTCGACGACAGCTGCTTCGCTGGTTCGATCGCTACGCTCGCGACTTGCCTTGGCGACACACTTCCGACCCCTATTCGATTTGGGTCAGCGAAATCATGCTGCAACAGACCCAAGTTGTCACGGTCGAACGATACTACCATCGTTTCCTTGATCGCTTCCCCGATGTCCAATCACTCGCATCGGCATCTGAGGAAGACGTCCTGCTACTTTGGGAAGGCTTGGGGTACTACCGGCGAGCGAGATCCATGCATCGGGCGGCCAAGCAGATTGTCGAACTGTTTGACGGGCGCTTCCCGAACAAGTTCTCCGACGTACGCAGCCTCCCGGGGATTGGCAAATACACAGCAGGAGCCATTCTGTCCATCGCACTCGACCAACGCCATCCAATCCTTGAAGCCAACACGATACGTTTGTTCTCTCGCCTACTTGGCTATCGAGGTGATCCACTGGATCGTGAGGGACAACAACTCCTGTGGCAATTCGCCGATCAGATACTACCTCGTAAGAAGGTAGGTCGATTTAACCAGGCATTAATGGAGGTAGGAAGCCTGGTATGCCTCCCTCACGATCCCCAATGTCATGCCTGTCCGGTTCGAGGCACATGCAAGGCATTCGAATCAGGGCTTCAGGCGACAATTCCCAGCCATAAAAAGAAAATCTCCTACGAATCGCTCCATGAAGCCGCCGTCATCGTTCGTCGTGGTAACAAGGTCCTTTTACGACGCTGTCGATCTGATGAACGCTGGGCAGGACTGTGGGATTTCCCCCGCTTTGAAATCACTTCTAAAGGAGCAGCAAACCGACAATCTGAACTCCGCAGAAAAACGGAGGAGCTTACCGGAATCGACATTAGCCTCGCCCAAAACATTACAACCATCAAACATGGAGTTACTCGATATCGCATCACCCTCGAATGCTATGCCGCGCGGTACGTGGCCCACAAAC
>JAKVBZ010000309.1 GCA_022448645.1 Pirellulaceae bacterium | reverse complement strand
GCCGTCTTCTCGACACGCTCAAGGACTTGAAACTAGATCGCGAGACAATCGTGATTCTCACCAGCGATAATGGCGGAGTGGACTTTCCGTCAGGAAAGTCAGCTGGAGCTCCTCCGACCAGCAACAGACCCTGGCGTTCCGGCAAGGGCACCCTTTACGAGGGGGGCATTCGCGTACCACTGATGATTCGCTGGCCTGGAATGACTCAACCCGGAACCGTCTGCAATCAGCCGGTTTTGTCGCAGGACTTCTATTCCACACTGGCTATCGGGATTGGAATACAAGCTGACGAAGTTCCGCACAACGACGGTGTCAACCTGCTCCCTTTATTAAAGCGCGAGCAGCAGAAACTACCCCCCCGAACGCTGTTCTGGCACTATCCCCATTATTATCCACGTATGACGCCAGCTAGCGCCCTCCGTGATGGAAGCTGGAAACTAATCCACTACTTCGAAGATGATCGCATCGAGCTCTTCGATCTAGCCAATGACAGTAGTGAAAGCAACGATCTTGTGACAACGTATCCAGCGCGAGCAAAACAGCTGAAAACGCGGTTGAATCAATGGAGGGAGTCCGTCGGCGCGAATATCCCGACTTCAAATCCCGACTGGAGCGAAAAGTGACCGACCAGAATTCAGTTCAAGGCTCGAACTTGGAAATTGACCATTTAACCAAAGTGAATCGTCACGACAGAGATGTGTCTTCACTCAAGCGTCTTCATTATCAACGACTCAGCGGCGTTCGTGGCCGGGCAATCGAATGTCCTGTGTTATTCCGCCGTTGATATACTCGGTCGTTCGGAGGGTACGGTCATAGAACGGTAAAGACGCCGAATCTGGATCGGCTCTGCGGAATGGGAGTGCCGTTTGACGTAGCTCACTGCCAACAGACCTTACGTAGCGCCAATCGTGCCAGCATCAGGATTAGCCTACTGGCTGGCGCCTGCAGCACGCATAAGCTGAAGCATGAATTGCGGAAGAAGAGCCTCCGCGGAAATTATCCCGACAACCATTTCGGCAACGCCTTCGAAAAGTTGTGTAAATGGGATCTACTCAATTCACCGCAATTTTCACAAAAGGCGAGCAAAGTTTGGCGGACGATGTATTGACCGTCTTGGACAGCTTGCTCGGCAGACGGCCAATCCAATCTTTGCGCCATAAACAATTGGTCACTACACTGATTTGATCCTGACGCTTAACGGGACTAAACCGGCGGAGCTGTGCGCAACGGGCATGCGTAATTGTCGGATAATGACTCTGCTCACTCTTGGAGAGGTTCGAAGACAAGATCCTTGAGACGAGCGTTGAGGGTGGTATACACTGACGACAACAGAACGTCCGCGGCGTTTCATCCCGCCTACTTGAACCAAGAAACTAGCTCCGTTCGCTGCATCCCATTTATCTCCCCCGTGGGACGTCAACAAATGAGTTTCCGTAGTGCTGAGTTTCCAGCGATTACGAAGACCGACGCGGTTTGATAGACGTTATACTCAAATTACAGGTGCTGGTAGATCCATTGCTCGTGTCAAAGATCGTATCCTCCACCAGCTCCGCATATTGAGGCACAGAACAACCCAACCATGGCAACCTGTCACGCAAGAATAATTGGGCTGCTATGTGTACACAGCCTGCTCCTCAGCGATCCGGCATGTGGGCAGGACCAGCGAGTATCAACACGACCGACACCTGCGATATCGCCGGATGTTTGCGGCGTCTATCTCTGGCCAGGCTGGCGGCCTGAGACGATGAACCGTGATACCTGCCCGCTAGCGAAAGGTGCCGCCATCATCTGTTCTTGGAGTGCACTCGAGCCGGCGAACGGTCGCTTCGAATTTGAACGCCAGATTGGCAACAAGTTGCGTGAAGCGGAAAAGAACGACTATCACGTTTCACTCGCAGTTTGGACATCACCCAACGAAATCACGCCCCAGTGGCTGTACGATGCTGGCGTCCCAGGAGCAACGTTTCCGGAACGGATTACGCCGTTCAAGGAAAAGAAGCACGATCGATTTCCGTACTATCTGGATGACACCTACCAAAAGTACTTTCATCGCTTGCTGGAACGCACCGGCGAATATCTGGCATCGCTTCCGGCAGCTGTTCGCGGTCGGATTGCGTTCGTCGAAGTGTGTGAGGGAGCGACCGGCGATCCTGCACCCTACTACGGCCTGAAGACAGCAAACTTCTGGCCTGAGCCACTCGACCAAAAGTATCGAATCAGTCGGGCGCGATGGAGTCACTACAGGAGGCAGGCTTGGAACAAATACCGATCGGTTTTTCAAAATGACGACATCCACTATCCGCTGCTCGTGAAAAGCGCGGATATCGACGAGGAGGAATTTGCCTGGTGCTTGGCCAACCTGCCTGCCATCGGTTCCAAACAGGCATTGTTCTG
>JAKVBZ010000308.1 GCA_022448645.1 Pirellulaceae bacterium | reverse complement strand
AGGCGTTAAAGGTGGGTGGTATCGATACGACTCAAAAGACCACCGACTAGTCTCAATCGATACAAATGTTCCGGCGGATTCACCAGAACTCTATTCCGTCAATCACGACACGTTCACTCAAAGTGCGTTCACACTTTTTCTTGTTGCCAAATCCGACGTAATCGATCAAGTCTATGGCGAGCGCGCCAGAGACTTCTGTCTGATCGAAGCAGGTTACATCGGACAACTTCTAATGGAACACTCGCCCAATTCTGACATTGGTCTGTGTCCAGTGAATGAGCAAGAATTTTCGACGCTCCACAAAGTACTAAAACTGGGTGATTCTCATGAGTGCTTACATGGACTCATTGGAGGAAAAATCGACCCAACATGGTCGGAACGTTGGATGGCACCCGAACAAGCCGGCAGCTCGTCATTCCAGGATCGCCTGCGTGCCAACCTAAGTGAATCACTACCCAAATACATGATTCCCAGCCGCTACCATTTCTTGAGTGCAATACCGTTAACTGCTAATGGAAAAGTTAATCGACACGCTCTACCAATTCCAACAACAGAATCAACCGACTACACAGCTCCCCGCACTCCGTTAGAACGCAAAATCACGGACATGTGGCAACGAATTCTAAGTGTCGATCAAGTGGGCATCCACAACAATTTCTTTCAACTCGGTGGCAACTCACTTCAAGCCATTCAGTTATTAAGTGAATTAAGGTCCGGGTGCCACGTCGAGTTAACCATGGGACAGCTATTTGAAACGCTGACACCCGCAGCACAAGCCGAACTGATCACGTCATTGGGCTCAGCGACTGCGAAGGAAACGATACCGAGAGTCGCTCGTGCTTCCAGCGAAAACGTTGGTGCCTTGACGGACAAAGAAGTAGACGACCAGTTGAAGCAAATACTGGACTTAGAATAAGTTCTTATCTGTAGCGTAATATCCGTGTACTTGGACATACGCCTTCGTCGAGATCGGCCAGAATAATCGCAGTTCCGCTCAGATCCCCTACTCGAATGACGTTGTCGTACCGAACCCAGAGAAATAGAGTTCGGAAATATTCCCCATAATCAGAAAACCCAAGTATCGTACCGAAAGCACTAAAAGTGCTTGTCCCACGTAATACTAATGGTGCTGCGCAGGACGTACGACCTTAACGATGCTTTTCGCTAACAGCTTGGAGTTCGCCATCGAATTGGCGTCCACCGACCAAGCACCGCTGTCGAGAGGTGGCCAAACGCAGCTAGCTGGCCGCAACCAAAACCGTACCGAATTCGCAAGTCATTGTGCGACCGTATCCTCAACCATCCAAGCGACACGAATGATCTCTCGAATCAAACTTTGACACGATTTATTTCAATGGGTTAATCTGTACCAAAGCGCGACGCGGCTCCGCAAACGAAATCTGCGACAAACTGGATGGCGACTAATGGCTCTGGAACGCACACGTTCGATCTACCACATTCATTTCAGCAACTCAAACTCTGACGACCAAATGCCAGTTATAAAAATCACAATGATGCTCGCGGCCTCTTTGTTGCTCATTTCGCTCTCTCCGCTACACGCGGCAGATCGACCAAAGCAAAAACCCAACGTCTTGTTTGTCGTCTCGGATGACCTCAAGCCGCTGTTAGGTTGCTATGGAACGAAGTGGATACATTCGCCCAACATTGACCGCCTAGCAGCGCGAGGAACTCGTTTTGAGGCGAACTACTGTCAAGTCTCGTTTTGTGCGCCGACGCGTTTCAGTTTGCTGACCGGGCTACGTCCCGACTCAACTGGCATGTACCTCAATCCCAAACGACCCAGTGACATCCTCCGCCGTCGCTTGCCGAATATTGTGACGCTGCCACAGCAATTCAAGAATTACGGATACATCACACATCCGATTCACAAAGTATTCGATGGTCGGACGGTCGATGCCGGTCACGACATGGCTTCATGGACGGTCCCCTATGGGCCATGGACACTTGCGCCCGGCGAAAAACCCGGACCGGGTGGCTATCAAGATGCCGCCACGAAAGCGAGACTGGCCCAAGCCGCCGAGCAGGGCCGGCGAGCCTCTGGCCCGGCTACTGAAGGTTGCGACATCGTGGACAACGCCTATCACGACGGTGGAGTCGCACATACGGCGGCGGACCGTATCCGTGAGTTTTCAAAGACGCAACAGCCCTTCTTCCTGGCCGTCGGCTTTGTGAAGCCGCACTTACCCTTCATCGCTCCCAAACAGTATTGGGATCGGTACGACCGTCGTTCGCTGCCACTCGCGCCGTTCCAACAACTGCCCTCACAAAGCCTGCACGATCTCGGCTTCTATAGCCACTCAGGTGAACTCCGTTATTACTCGAACGTGCCAAAGAGCGGCCCGATTCCCGAGCCTTTACAACGGGAACTTGTCCACGG
>JAKVBZ010000307.1 GCA_022448645.1 Pirellulaceae bacterium | reverse complement strand
CAACGTGATTTGTACGGTGACCACACCACTTATTGTTATTGGCGGGAAAGGCGATGAACACTCATATCAAGACCACCAACGCAATTCGATTTCATTAGAGTTTCGGCATTGAGACTCATCGACGAGGCGACGTTGCTGATTGTGTTTGTTGCTCTGATGATGCTTGCATTTCTCAGTAATAACGTGTCGTTGGTTCGGCGACACCATGCAAAAGCATACATTGCATCGGTGCCACCAGAACAAGTGTCCGCCCAGACAGCCACCCATCTTACCAAATCACAATTTGTCGCCCCTACGTCAGCTAGCAAAGTAGATAAAAGTTATGCGATAGATCAAGACACGAATATTGTTTTGGCATAGTGCCTCCTTGTCGCAACAACAACCAAAGATGGTGATTGCAATCGCAACGAAAATTTGGGGCCCAACCCATCTATTTGGGCGTCAACACATGAGCATTCACCGGCAACTCAATTAGCTTTCAAGCTCTGATTTACTTTGTCTGTTTGAGTTGGAAAGAAATTCGCTCGCAAGGCAATTTCCAATTGCTGTCTCTAGGTGGATTAAGGTCGCCTTGATCCTAGCCAACTGTTTTCACAACACATCACGAGTCAGTTCGCCAATAGGGAGAAGTGGATTCATGTTGCCCAAGTTTTATCATCGAAGTTTGAGGGGTGTTCACGGTCGACGGGTTCGTCTTCAAAGGCATCGCCTTGAGCAATTAGAAGAGCGTCGATTACTTGCCGCTGACCTCATTCATCAATCGTCGGTCGCCTCCTGGCGGCCGAAAATCGAAGTCGATCTCAACTCGTTCGCAAACGACACGTTTTCATCTTCCTCTTTCACAACGAGCGAAAGTGTCGACCACGTTCACGAATGCGAATGTAACCATGATCATGCACATGACGTCCAATCGGACCATTCCCCAGGTTGTCAATGTGAACAGTGTCTGGGGGTCAATCTCGAACAGGGTGACGACCCCGACCATTCCCCAGGTTGTCAATGTGAGCAATGTCTGGGAGTTGCTCACGTTCACGAACATCAGCACGAATCGGGCCACGTTCATGCGCATGAACATCACCACGGCAACGCAGTTGAGGGCTACGATCGGCATGGAAATTGGATCTTTGTCGAGGCGACTGAGCCGGAGCACGGTGGGTTTTCCACGCTTGATCCGCTAAGCGCCGTCTCACCGAGTCAAGCTCCCTTGGCGGATACGTTCAAGTTGCACAGTCTGCCGGGTTCACAGCACACCATTTACCTCGATTTCGATGGTCACACGACTACCGGAACCACATGGAATTCGGCCAGTGGTCGGGCCAGTATTACGTCTCCCGCATACGATCCAAGCTTCGATGGATCAAATTTCAACAACCAAGAATTAGCACTAATTCAACGGGTTTGGCAGCGCGTTGCAGAAGACTTTTCACCATTTCAGGTGAACGTAACGACCGAGGATCCAGGTGCAGCTGCACTCACTAACAGCGGAGGTAGCGATACCCAATGGGGCACTCGCGTTGTGATCACGGAGGATTGGGACAACTGCGGCTGTGGCGGTTTTGCCTATCTAAACAGCTTCTCTGATCCCACTGACGAACCGGTGTTTGTCTTCAACAGCGGGGAAATTGGGGTCTCTGCGGCATCGACTCACGAAGTCGGACACGCCCTCGGTCTTTCACATGACGGCCTGACAACCGGAGCTGCCTACTATAGTGGCCACGCCAGCGGCGATCCGGAGACGGGATGGGGTCCCATCATGGGAAGTGGCTACACCCAGAACATGACGACATGGGATGCGGGCGATTATTTCAACTCGAACAACCAAGAAAATGATTGGCAGATCATTACGTCGCCGCAAAACGGTTTTGGATACCGCACAGACGATCACGGCAACAACAGTGGGTCAGCAACCTTGCTGAACATTGTTGGCCCCAACGCAAACGACTCATCTCTGAGCGACGTAGGTGGCTTCGGAGTCATCGAACTTGATACGGATACCGATTGGTTCTCCTTTGAGGCGACCAATGGGCTCCTTAACCTGACGATCAACCCTTACGTAACTGAGACGTTCGTGAACACGGGTGCGGGATATTCTCGAATAGTTGAAACCACCGCTGTTCCGCCTGACGCAGAACAATTTAGTAATTTAGATGTGCTGGCAACGCTGTACGACAGTAATCTCAATGTGGTGGCTACTTCTAATCCGAACAGCAGCTTGATCGCTTCGCTCACCAATGTCTCTGTGTCACCGGGAACTTACTTTCTTAGCGTTGATGGAGTGGGAGTCGGCAACTGGGCGCAGAGTAACCCAGTTGGGTATGACCAGTCGGTAAGCCGAGGAATGTTTGCCATCTCGGGAACGATACCTCTTTCAAATGCTCGTCTGTTTGCTGTTCCGGACTCAGCG
>JAKVBZ010000306.1 GCA_022448645.1 Pirellulaceae bacterium | reverse complement strand
TTGGTCAATGAGGCGGAACAATGGCACTTTGAATGATGACGATGCATCTCAGCGTAATGACCCTGCACAGGCATGGCGGCAGTTGTCCCATTGGTTGGTCAACGATGTTCCGCGACGCGTGAGTGTTCGTGTCGAGAAAGGGAAGGATCCGAGTAAACCTGTCACCTTGGTCGTGACTGCCCGTGATGAGGAATACTTGCCGCTTGACAATGCATCGGTCGAAGTAGTCATTTCCCCGTTGGAGGGTGAGCCGTTTGTCCTTAAAGCGGAGATGGACGACAACGAGGCGGGAAAATACACCGCTTCATATTGGTCACGGGAACCGGGGGGGTATTCGGTAAGTGCCAAAGTGACTGCGGCGGATGGAACAGACGTCGGGGTCGCCACGGCTGGCTGGACCTCAGATTCCGGGGCGGCAGAATTCAGTCAGCTGAGACTGAATCGAAAGCTTTTGCAGCAGATTGCCGAACAGACGGGCGGGGAGTTGATCTCCGAGAGTGACTTGCAGCAGTTTGCTGATGATCTACCTAACCGCGAAGTTCCGGTGACTGAGACTTGGATCTATCCCATTTGGCACCGTCCTTGGGTAATGTTTCTGGCGATGCTTTGTCTTTGTTTCGAGTGGGGTCTGAGACGTTGGAAAGGGTTGGCATGAATTTCTTGTTGGTCTGTCATGCGGTTCATTGCTACGCAGGGTCGAGAAGTAAATTGCTCGCGACTTATCCTGTAATTGGATTGTTTCGTCTGCTCTTGGTGTTGTGCTGCCTTGCATGCTTTCAGGTGTGTGCCAGTGGTCAGCAGGCCGACAGCTTTGATACCTCTGGCAAGGTTAAAGCCGAGGCAGCTGGCGTAAAGCATGATGAAGCGATAGAGGAACAATCTGCGGCGGGAGACCTGGTGCTCGTGGTTGGGGCAGCTGGTACAGAGGAGTTCGGTGTTGCCTTTCAGTTGTGGGGCGAACGCTGGAGAAAAATTTCCGAGCAATCAGATTTGAAGTTTGTGCCAATCGGGCTTACAGGCAAAGCTGGAGAAGTCAGCGATCGCGACTTATTACGTGAGACGCTGACTGCTAGACCAGAAAATCAGTCAACACCTTTGTGGCTCGTTTTGATAGGGCACGGAACTTATGCACGAGACGTCGCAAAATTCAATTTGCGAGGACCTGATGTCTCGGGTACAGATCTAGCAAACTGGATGGCAGGGACTAAGCGGCCAATCGTGATTATTAATTGCGCATCGGCGAGTGGGCCTTTTGTGAACCGTTTGTCAGGTCCGAAGCGGGTGGTGGTCACTGCTACTCGGAGTGGCATTGAGCAGAATTACGCTCGATTCGGAGATTTTTTGTCGGAAGCGATTGGGTCTCCGGAATCTGATCTCGATCATGACGGAGAGGTTTCCATTCACGAGGCTTTTCTGCGTGCAAGTGCTGGCGTGCGGATGTTTTATGAGTCGGAGGATCGGATCGTTACTGAGCATGCCATTATCGACGACAACGGTGATGGTAAGGGAACTCCCGCAACGATGTTCCGTGGGGTGCGCCCCAGCTCAAAGGCGAAGGATGGTGTCGCGTTGGACGGTGCCGCTGCATTGCGAATTACTATGACGCCGTCCGGGGGCCGCCTGCCATTTACTGCTGGTGAATTGAAGGAGCGGGCGAAGATCGAGGATCAGATAGAGACGCTGCGGGGAAGAGTAGGGGAACTTGACCGGGGAGCATTGGATGCAGCCTTGTTACCGCTTATGCTTCGACTTGCGCGACTCTATCAAGCGGTCCAGGAGCGTGAACCAACACCTCAACCCTGATTCTTTTCAACGCCCCGTTGGTCTTATGGCCACGCCGTTGATGTCGTTGGAATGAAAGCCTGCGGACACTGTGCGGCAGATTCTGATCTAGAAACTTCCTAACATTTTCAATAGTGCCGGGCGTGCAGCAAATCTGCGTTTTCTAGATCTGAAAATTCAGATCATGGTCCAAAACCTCGGAGTCGCTTACACCGCCACGAACGCGTAGTTGCGGTTTTTCTAGAACAACCGTTGTGTTGGGAGAGACGGTTTTTGTGATCCAGACACTGGAGCCAATAACCGAATCGTGGCCAATGATCGTTCTACCACCAAGAATGGTTGCGTTGGCGTAGACGACGACATGATCTTCGATGGTTGGGTGTCGTTTACCACCCCGAATTAATTGTCCATCGGAGTCGGTGGGGAAACTGAGGGCGCCGAGCGTAACGCCTTGATACAACTTCACATGTTGGCCGATATTGCATGTTTCACCGACGACGACGCCTGTTCCATGATCAATGAAGAAGTAGTTTGCGATGGTAGCACCGGGGTGAATATCGATTCCGGTCTGTTTGTGCGCCCATTCGGTCATCATGCGCGGGATAAACGGAACGTCCAGCTTTAACAATTCGTGAGCA
>JAKVBZ010000305.1 GCA_022448645.1 Pirellulaceae bacterium | reverse complement strand
ATGGTCGTCCATGTCGCTACCTCTGATAAGCCAGGATTGGGCGATCCCCTTGAATCATTCTGATGATCATCACCCGCTGAAATCCGGCCCTTCCCCTCCCAAACAGCTTGGCTTCACTTGGCTTCTCACAATTGATTGGTACGCTAACCACTCCACAGTCTACGCGTCCTTCCCAGCCGACTCTTGCAACGCTTGCCAGATCGCATTCTGCAATTGTGAAAAGCAATCAACGTAAAAGTGGTTCGCGGCGGATATCACATCGATGCCCGGACGTCCAAACGGCCAAGTCGCAGCCTCAAGTTGCTGCACGAGCTGATCAAATGCCGAATTTCCCTCACTAAGCTCTTGTTGACCAAACACAAAATTGAGCTGCCCACGAACTTGCGGTGCGACCTTCAGAAGATTGTAACGATCTTGAGGGCCATACTTGTCAACAAAGGTTCCTGCGGACAACACCAGAGAAAAAGGGAATGTGGAATAAAACAGAGCGTTCGGTTGACTCTGCGACACAAGCCGATTGGCGTCCGCAAAGGAGGACTGAAAGTCGTCTGTCCCCGGACCTTTCGACAACACCTCGTAAGACAGGCGTGGAGGCGAGATGGCAACCACGTTAGTCGTCAGCCGATGAGGTTGATGAGCGTGGGCGTAAAGCACCTTGATAGCCCCAAGACTATGCCCTACAAGTGCAATCCGCTTCATGCCGCGATCCGCCAGCAGTTCGCACCATGCCTCCATGTCATAACGACAATCATCAACGATTTCAAAAGCCGCTCCCTGAAGCCGCCCGCCCTCATCGGTGGAAACCGTATTCACACCATCATGGCCGCGTGTATTGACGCGAAGCGTGGCAACCCCATGTTCCATCATAGCGACAGCAACCGACTCCATCATCGCAGAACTGTAAAAATTGGATCCCACGCCATGCACGAGAATCGCCGCGTCAACATTTGCTCCCACTGCTTGCTCCGCTGCTGCCGAGAAAGCACCATGTAGTCGCACTCCGTCACGCGTCTTGGCACGCACCAGTTCCACCAACACTCGGAGGGACTCCCGCAGTTTTGCACATTGAAACTTTCCGCACAGCGCAAAAGCATATCGTAGTTTGCGTCCATCAGAAAGCTCAAACGTCGTCGGCCATCACGCAGGTTTCACATACCACCGGCAGTAGCGTGACTCTGCACACCGACGACAAAGCGACCGTCATTACGTCGAGTGACATGGCGAACAACTACACTCATCACGGTTCCGGCGTATTCGACATCCAAATCCTGTCCCACAAAGTAACTGTCGGAGTCCACGGCGACCCAGCCGAGTCCCCCCAGTGATTCGTTGTCGACCTCGACAATTCCCGCTAAGTGAAACGGCCTTAGGATCGATGCATGATCGGTTGCCGGTTCGCGCGGGAAACGGCTTGCCGTTCGGTTTTCAATCGCCATCGTAATTCGCCTCGGTTTAATTCAGAAACGACCTCCATGCGGTTCGCGATGCATTTCCATCCACGTCCGATTCAACGAAATTGATTACACTCCATCGTCTTCAAGAACTTCGTCGATTATTCCATTGAGATGTTCCACGCCGATCCCCATGACGCCACTCGCCACCGCAAACAGCTGCTTTTCGCTATCCGTCATGACACCGTCTGCTGCCATCATGCGAATCATATCCTTGAGGATCTCAATTCGTTCATTCGAATCCGTGGGAAGCGTCAGAGCCACACGGCCCGAAATGGCATCTTGCAAAGCCATCCCAAATTCGTCGTCCGTGACTCCCCATTGAGTGGCGCGGTCGGACAAAAGTCGCAGCTCAGATTCCGCCATCTGGCCATCTGATACGGCCATCAAGAGCAAGTTTCTAAAATTGTCAGCTGCATCCATTGACAAGAACTCCTGGAGATTGGAATACGCTTTACTTCGCGGGTTGTTGTTCCACAAAATACGCCTTATACCTCTACTTTATCACCGACGAATCACGGATTCACCTGTCGATTCAAGCAGGAAAGCAGAGACGGTTCGTTTCGCGATCTGAACCTCGCCGACGCCATCGGTCAAATCCCGTGGCAAGGACAACCTTCCTGTCAGCCAAGACCAACACCCCCAAACTCTCAACTTTCCGC
>JAKVBZ010000304.1 GCA_022448645.1 Pirellulaceae bacterium | reverse complement strand
ACGGCTGTGGAAGCCTACTACCGTTGCAAGCCATTTAATTCATGGACAATGACGCTGGTCGGCGATCCACTTTATGCGCCTTTTAAGAACAGTCCAGCACTCAATCCGCACGACTTGGATGCTGGGTTGAGAGCGATCATTGAGGGCCAAGACTTGCCCGTGCTGCCGGTGGGTGAGAACATCGCCGCACCGTAGGGCAATGGCTTAGTCAAATTCATGACGTAAGTTGGCCATTGCCGTCAATAAACGATCTATGTCCTCGTGTTGGTGAGCGTAGGAAACGCTGATCCTCAACATGCTGCTACCAACTTGGACACTGGGAGGCCGGATGCCGGCGACCCACAGGGAAGCTTCGCGAAGCTTTTCGGCGAGCTGCATGGTGAGGCGCGGATCACCGATACGTACCGGAATTATCTGGCTGATACCCTCGCCCACGGACCAACCTTGACGGGTGAGTTCTTCGCGTACACGTTGCGCGGTGTGTAACGCTGAAATGCGGCGTTGTGGTTCTTGTTTGATGATACTCAACGCGGTCTGTGCAGCCACGTGGCATGCTGCTGGCAATGACGTCGAAAAGACGAACGAGCGAGTACGGTTGAATAGCCAATCGACAAGCGGTTGCGAGCCCACTACAAAGCCGCCGATGGACCCCAATGCTTTGCTCATGGTGCCAATCCGAATCGGTACAAGGTGTTCAACGTCAAAGTATTCGCAGGCGCCGCGTCCGTTGGATCCCAGAACGCCTGTCGCATGTGCCTCGTCGACCACCAGGATCGCCTGGTGGTGTTCCGCAATCTCAGCAAGTTCCGGCAGTGGAGCCAAGTCGCCGTCCATGCTAAACAGTCCGTCGGTGACAATCACACGTCGCTTGGCCTGGGGATGTTTCGAGAGTTGTTTCCTCAGAGAGTTCATATCGACATGATCGTAGACTTCGATCTGAGCTCTCGATAACCGGCAGCCATCGATTAAGCTGGCGTGATTGTTGGCATCGCTAAAGATCACGTCCTCTTCGCTCGTAAGGCAACTCAAAGTTCCCGAGTTGGCGGCAAATCCGGATGGGAACACGAGTGCCGCTTCGGTATTTTCAAAGGCGGCCAAATGACGTTCTAGTTCGGCCTGAGCGGCCGTGCGGCCGGTGACCAGCGGACTGGCGCCACTGCCCCAACCGGCATTGGTGACCACCTTTTGGATGGCACCAATAACTTCAGGGTCATTCGCAATCCCCAGGTAGTCGTTGCTACTAAAATTCAGATGGGCACAGCCATTGACGACAATCCGCGCGGACTGGGGACCGCTACGAATCGTTGGTTCGCGATACAAATAATCGTCTTTGAGTGATTGTAGGGATGATTCCAGCCATTTAAGCGGGTCGGCAGACATAATTCGGCGATGGGTGACGAAAACTCAAGAAGAAATGGATGCACCTGTTTGGGTTGGCAAGGTGAGCTGAAGCCGGACAGGCATCGTACCGAGTTGATCGACTTTGTGGCATCTCAAATCCGTTCGGAGGCTTGGTAATCTTTAGTGTCGTATATTCTGGTTAGTTGCGGGGGCCGCTTATTTGGCTGAAATCCGCAGCGAGCGGATACTTCGAACAATTTTGTCCTTGGCAGGAGAAATTCCATGAATTTGTTGCGCTGGACTTCCTTAGTAACGATCGTGGTCGTAATGACCCTTGTTGGGTGTGGAGGCGGAGCGTCGAGTGGTGACGGCAATACGACAGCGGACGCGGCCACTGAGACGGCAACCGTTGCCGTTTTTTGCGGCAAATGTGGTGCAGAGAAGGGCAACGAAAGTTGTTGTGCAGCGGATGGGGCAGTATGTGAATCATGTGGATTGCACAAAGGTACCAAGCTGTGTTGTGCCGCGTTAGCAGACGAGGCAAAGGGAAAGGACATCTGCAGTGGATGTGGCCAGGTCGCTGAAGCTACCCACACTTGCGCCGTTGACGGCGTAAAGTGCGAGAAGTGTGGCCTTCATGAGGGCTCGGTCGCTTGCTGTAAGCTCAAGAGTTGAGCCAACTCAACGAATCGACATATGCGAAGGGACCGTCAACTGAGAGGTTGGTGGTCTTTTTTTGTTTCTGGACTTGTTAGACGCTGAATCGAATGTTGAGGATGTCACCATCTTGCACGACATAATCTTTGGGTTCTTGTCGCATAAGATTATTCGCTTTCACTTCACGTTCGCTGCCTAATCGGACGAGATCCTCGCAGTTCATCGTTTCTGCTCGAATGAAGCCTCGTGCTAGATCACTATGGATGCTGTCTGCAGCTTCCACCGCCGTTGCTCCTTTAGGGATCAACCACGTACGGACTTCTTTTTCACCGGCGGTGAAAAACAGCATCTGCCCTGATGCTTCCATGATCGTGCGAATCAGCGCTGGTTGGTCGAAACATTGTAAGCCCATCTCCGCGCGAAATT